>NZ_JBEYXJ010000039.1:0-69495 GCF_040645015.1 Streptomyces sp. NPDC046881
CGCTCACTCCAACCGACCAACCCCCCACCCCCCCCCGCGCCCCCAACACACCACACCACTCAAAAACAAGCCCCCCCCCCCCCCCCCCCGCGCCCCCCCCCCCCCCCCCCGGCCCAGGGTAGGGCGCACCCGACTCCCATGTCCTGAAATCCGCCACCATAAAGCGACTGCGGGCACAGAAGGGTCAGAGCGCCTCTCCGCGGCTGCGAGCGTTGGCGTGCGCGGTCGCCGCGCTCAGCCGCTCGGCCGCGGTGGCACTGCGCAGCGCGCCCGGCTCGGCGTCCCACTCCCGCCCGCCGCCGTATGGTCTCAGCTGTACGTACGGCCCTTCGTGCCCCATGACGATGCCGACCCTGCCGGTGTGGGTGTCCATCACATGGCTGCCGACGGCAGGCTTCACCGCGCCACCCCCGTCAGCACCACCGCGAGCCGGCGCGCGGTCGCCACGGAACAGCGTCCCGGTTCCACGAGGGGGCAGGGCGCCTCCCGTGCGAGACTCACCGGGTCGAGCCCCAGTGAAGGGAGAAGGACTCCCGCTTTTTCGAGTGCCGACCGCAATTCCCTCAACGTCTCCTCCGCCTCTTCGACACACAGCATCGCGTGAGTGGTACGTCGCGCCTTCAACCTGCTCCCCTTCTCCTGTGGATTTCACGCTTCGTGCACCCGTCGTGACGCTCCACCTCTACGCTCGGTAGCGGTCTGCGCCCTACAAGTACATGGCTGAACAAGGTGGTTGGCTATGGCCAGCGGTTCACGGCAGGCGGTCTGGGAGTTCTTCGGCACGGAGCTGAAGAGGCGCCGGGAAGACGCGGGAATCACCCAGGTGGAACTGGGGGCGCGGGTATTCGTTTCCGGTGCCTACATCGGGCAATTCGAACAGGCGATTCGAAAACCTCAGCTGGATATCGCCCAGCGGATCGACGAAGTCCTGCAAACCGACGGCATTTTCGAGCGTCTAGGCCGGAAGCTGATCGACGACCGGCGGTACGCGGAGTACTTCGCGGAGGTCGTGGAGCTGGAGCGGGTCGCCACGAGGATCTGCGAGTTCGCGCCCACCGCGGTGCCGGGCCTGCTGCAGACCAAGGCGTACGCGGAAGCGGTGACCATTGCGGCCAACCCGTTCGTGACGGACGAGTACGTCGAGGAGATCGTCACGGCCCGGATGGAGCGGGGGCGGATCCTCAAGGACGCTACACGGCCGGAGTATTGGGTGATCCTGCACGTGAACGCACTGCGCATCCCAGTGGGTGGCCCGTCGGCCATGGCCGCCCAACTGGACCATATCGCCGGGCTGATGCGCGAGCGGACGGTGTGGGTGACGGTGGTGCCGTACGCGGCCGGAGCACACGGAACGGTGAACGGGCTGCTCCAGCTGATGGACTTCGAGGATGCGCCGCCGGTCGCCTATACAGAGCACTTACAGCAACGGCGAAGGCGGCAGCTGCGTCGAGGTCGGCCACGACTTCCCGGGTGCCGCCTGGCACAAGAGCAGCTACAGCAACGGTCAGGGCGGCGACTGCGTCGAGGTCGCCGACGGTGTCCCCGGGGCCGTGCCCGTCCGGGACAGCAAGGTGGCCGACGGTGCCGTGCTGGTGATCGGTGCCGCCGCCTGGACGGAGTTCGTCCGCGCCGTGGGGCGCTAGTACCGCTGGGCCTTGGCGAGGGAGCGCGTCAGCCTCGGTTCCGGTGGCTCGTGGCTGAACGCGATGGGCTGTTCCTTGCCCCCCGGCTTGAGGCGCTCCGCGTCGGCGTACCGCGTCTCGACCACCTTGCCGGAGGCGTCCTTGAAGTCGATCTGCACGGCGTAGGACGCTTCGTCACGGGTCTTGTTGGTGATCGTGACCAGGACGGCGAGCACTCCGCCGGTCTGTGCCGTGGGGATGCCGGTCATGCCGACCTCGGAGAGCGCGTTGCCCCGGCCCTCGACGTTCTTCAGTTCCTTCTCCGCCGTCGCGCTCCTGCGGTGCGTCTCGGCGTCCACCGACGCCGCGAACTCGGAGGCGCGGGCCGCGGCGGACGACGCCGCCGCGGAGGCCGCGGTGTGGGCGGAGCCGATCGCCGCGGAGGCCGCGGTATGGGCGGAGCCGATCGCCGCGGACGCCGGGGACTCCAGCGCCGACGGCGGCTGCCCCGAGAAGGACGAGGCATTCGGCGTAGCGGGTGCGCTGCCCGAGGCCGAGGAGCGTCGGGGCTGACCGCTCTCGTCGGCGCAGGCGGCGAGCCCGGCGGCCAGGAGGAGGTCGCCGAGAGCGCCGGCCAGGACGGTACGGCGTCCGGCTCTCGGGGAACCGGTTCGGGTCACGGACATGGGGCGTCCAAAGGGGTCGGTGATCCTGTTCCCCGTCATCGTCGGGGCCCGGACCGGCGCCCGCACCTCGGCCGTCATTGGTGCGACCTCTGGCGGATCGGCCATTCGTGTGTGCCGTCTTGACCGCCCCCGGGGGCCCTCCTATGGTCGCGCTACCGACCGGACGTAGGACGTCGTATCTCCCACCCCCTCCCCCCACCGACTTGCTGGAGGACCCGTGCGCGACGACGTGACCCCCGACGCACCGGCACCGCGCCGCCGGTCGTTCCTGAAGTACACCGGCGCCCTGGGTGCGGCCGCCGCCCTCCCGCCCGTGCTGGCCGGCTGCTCCGCCGGGCCGGAGTCGACGAACGAGACCGGTGGCGGTGGCAGCGGGAAGGACCGGACGCTGACCGCCGTGATCGGGTACGGCAACGACGGCAGCTGGGACCCGACGCAGACCGCGTCGGCGTTCGCGATGGCCGCCAACCACCACGTCTACGAGGGGCTGCTGGACACCGACCCGATCACCCGGGCCCCGTACCCCGCGCTCGCCACCGCGGCGCCCCGCGACCCCTCCGCCACCACCTGGCGGTTCACCTTGCGCTCGGGCGCCACCTTCCACGACGGCAAGCCCGTGACCGCCGACGACGTCGTGTTCGTCTTCGACCGGATCCTCGACCCGGGCACCCAGACCCTCGCCAAGGGCTTCTTCGCCTCCTGGCTGGACTCGGTGCGAAAGGTCGACTCCCGGACCGTCGAACTCGCCCTCAGGTTCCCCTTCCCGGACGGCCTCGCCCGGCTCACCCTCGCCAAGGTCATGCCACGGCACGTCTTCTCCCGGCCCGGTGCCTGGGACGACGCGATCAAGGGGCTGGCCGTGGGCTCGGGGCCATACCGGCAGACCGCGCACCACCCGAAGTCGAACACGACCTTCGAGGCGTACGCCGGCTACAACGGCCCGCGCAGACCGGCCTTCCGGAAGATGAACTGGCTGACCGTCGTGGACGCGGCCTCGCGCGTCGCGAGGATCTCCGGCACCGGCGCGGGCGCCCAGATCGCCGACAACATCCCCTACGCCAACATCCCCCGCCTGGAGCAGGGCGGGCTGAAGGTGGCCGGCGGCGCCGGGATGAACAACCTCTTCCTGATGTTCAACACCCGGCACAAGCCCTTCGACGACGTCCGCGTCCGCCAGGCCCTGCACTACGCCATCGACACCGAGAAGATGGTGCGGGTCGCGCTGAAGGGACACGGGAAGCCCGCGTCCTCGTTCCTCAACGAGGGCAACCCGTGCTACCGGCGCGCCAAGACGGTCTACGACCACGATCCCGCCAAGGCCAGGGCGCTCCTCGAAGCCGCCGGGGTCACCGACCTGAAGGTCGAGATCCTCGCGGTCAACGTCAGCTGGATCGTGGACTGCCTGCCGACCGTCAAGGCCTCCTGGGACGCCATCGGCGTGCACACGACACTCGCGCCGCAGGAGACCACGGCCGTGTTCACCAAGCTGGACCAGAAGCAGGACTACCAGGTGGTCGCGGCGGCCTCCAACCCGAACCAGTTCGGGCTCGACGCCGACCTGATCATGCACTACAACCACGGCCTCGAAAACCTGTGGATGCAGTACACGCGCTGGGCCGGCCACCCCGTCGCCAGGCAGCTGTTCAAGGACATGGACCGGGCGACCCGGGAACCGGATCCCACGCGGAAGAAGGCGATGATCCAGGACTACATCGACGTCGTCGCCGAACAGGCCGTGCTCTACCCGGTCGTCCACAACGAGCTGATGACCGCCTGGGACCCGCGCAGGCTCAGCGGGATAAGGCCCCAGCCGTACCCGGGCGTGAACCTGCTCCAGGCCAAGTGGATCTGACGGTATGACGGCCGTCGTACGGATCCTGCTCCGCCGCGTCGCCCTGCTCGTCCCGCTGCTCCTCGGCATCGTGCTGTTCGTGTTCCTGGTGATGCGGTTCTCGGACGTCGACCCCGCGTCCGCGTTCTTCCAGGGCGCCAACCCCACCGCCCGGCAGCTGCACGAGTTCCGGGAACGCAACGGGCTGCTCGACCCGCTGCCCGTACGGTACGTCCACTTCGTCGGCGACCTGCTCCACGGCGACCTCGGCACCAGCGCCCTCACGCGCGCGCCGGTGGTCGACCAGGTCACCACCGCGCTGCCGCTCACCCTCCAGCTGACCTTCCTCGGGCTGGCGATCGCGGTCGTGCTGGCGCTGGCCGGCGGGGTCACGGCGGCGGTGTACCGGGACCGGCTGCCGGACCAGGTCATCCGGATCGTGTCACTGGTCGGGGTGGCCGCGCCCGGGTTCTGGCTGGCGCTGCTGATGATCCAGTACCTGGCCGTGGACCGGGGCTGGTTCCCGACCGGCGGCTACGTCAACCCGGCCGACTCGGTCACCGGCTGGCTGAAGACCATGGCCCTGCCCGCCGTCGCGCTGTCCCTGCCGGTCGCCGCCCAGCTGACCCGGATCGTGCGGACCTCGGTGGTGGAGGAGCTGGACAGGGACTACGTGCGCACCGCCATCGGGAACGGGCTGCCGCCGCGCGTGGTCGTCGGGCGCAACGTGCTCCGCAACGCGCTCGTCAATCCCCTCACCGTGCTCGGGCTGCGGGTCGGCTATCTCCTCGGCGGCGCGGTCGTCATCGAGACGATCTTCTCGCTGCCCGGCATGGGCAAGCTGATGATCGACGCCGTGCAGAACGGCGATCCGGCCGTCGTGCAGGGGGTCGTGCTGACCACCGCCACCGGGTTCGTCGTCGTCAACCTCGTCATCGACATCCTGTATCTGCTGGTCAACCCACGTCTGAGGGCGGGCTGATGGTCACGCGTGCGCGCATCGCCGAACGGCTCTCCCGGCCCGGCGTCCGGCCGCGCGGCCCGCGCCGGCTGCCACTGCCGTCGAAGGCCGCCGTCTGCTTCCTGGCCGTGGTCGCCCTGGTCGCCGTACTCGCGCCGGTGCTGGCGCCGGACGATCCGCTCGACCAGCAGGACCCGGTCGGCGGGAGCGGGGCGCCGTCGGCCGCGCACTGGATGGGGCAGGACAGCCTGGGCCGGGACGTCCTGAGCCGGCTGATGTACGGGGCCCGCTGGTCGCTGGCCATCGGGCTGGGCGCGACCGGGCTCGCGCTCGTCGCCGGCGCCCTCCTCGGGGCGCTCGCCGCCACCTCCCGCAAGGCCGTCGACGAGACGCTGATGCGCTGCCTGGACGTGGTGATGGCGTTCCCGGGCATCGCGCTCGCCGCCGTCCTGGTGGCCGTGTTCGGCGGCGGGATCGAGGTGTTGATCTGCGCGATCGCCTTCCTGTTCACACCGCCCGTGGCCCGGGTGGTGCGGGCCAACGTGCTGGCCCAGTACGGCGAGGACTACGTCACCGCCGAGCGGGTCATCGGCGCCCGCACCCCGCACATCGTGCTGCGCCACGTGGCCGTCAACTGTGCCGCTCCGGTGCTGGTGTTCTGCACGGTCCAGGTCGCCGAGGCCATCGTGTTCGAGGCCTCGCTGTCCTTCATCGGCGCCGGTGTCCGGCCGCCCGACCCGTCCTGGGGCAGTGTCATCGCCGACGGCAAGAACATGGTGCTGACCGGCGGCTGGTGGGCGACGGTCTTCCCGGGGCTGCTGATCCTGCTCACCGTGCTGTCGCTGAACATCCTCTCCGAGGGGGTGTCGGACGCCTGGGCCGCGCCCGCCCCGCGGGAGGTACGCGCGCCGCAGGACCGGCTGGAGACGGCCGCGCCCGGCACCGGCGAGGTGCTCGCGCTGCCCGGTCTCGCCGAGGCCGCCCGGCGGCTGCGCTCCCGGGCCCGGCCGCGCCCGGCCCCCGGCGGGCAGCCGGTGCTCGCCGTGGAGAACCTCACCGTCGGCTTCCCGGACCGCCACCGGGGTGTGGACATCGTGGCCGGGGTCGGCTTCGAGGTGCATCCCGGCGAAGTGCTCGGCCTGGTGGGCGAGTCGGGCTGCGGCAAGTCGCTGACCGCGCTCACGGTCATGGGGCTCCAGCCGAAGGACGCCCGGGTCGGCGGGCAGGTGCGGTTCCTGCAACGGGAGCTGCTGGCCGAGCCGATGCGGGTGCGGCGGCGGCTGCTCGGCCACGAGATGGCCATGGTGTACCAGGACGCCCTGTCCTCGCTGAACCCGGCGATGACCATCCGGGCCCAGCTGAAGCAGCTGGTCCGGCGCGGGGGCAGGCGCGGTCCGCGCGAGCTGCTGGAGCTGGTCGGCCTGGACCCCGACCGCACCCTGCGCAGCTATCCGCACGAGCTGTCCGGCGGGCAGCGCCAGCGCGTGCTCATCGCCATGGCGCTCTCCCGGGACCCGAAGCTGATCGTCGCCGACGAGCCGACCACTGCCCTGGACGTCACCGTGCAGGCGCAGGTGATGGAGCTGCTGCTCCGGCTGCGCGCCGAGCTGGGCTTCGCGCTGATCCTGGTCTCGCACGACCTGGCGCTGGTCGCCGACGTCACCGACCGGGTGGCGGTGATGTACGGCGGGCGGATCGTGGAGACCGCGGTGACCGCCGACCTGGTGGCGGCACCGGCCCACCACTACACCCGCGGGCTGCTGGGCAGCGTGCTCTCGCTGGAGTCGGCCGCGCGGCGCATGACCCAGATCAAGGGGGTCGTACCGTCCCCCGCCGACTTCCCGAAGGGCTGCCGGTTCGCCGACCGCTGCCCGCTCGCCACCGAGGTGTGCCACACGACCGTCCCGGTCCTCGCGGGCACCCCGGTGCACACGGCCGCCTGCCACCATCCGGCGGTGGCGCTGACCTCGGCGGAGAGCGAGGAGGCCCTGCAGTGACCGCTGTCGTGGAGGTGCGGGACGCGCACGTCGTCCACCGGGCGCGTACCGGCGGCCTGTTCCGGCGGGACCGGGTGTACGCCCTGACCGGCGCCGATCTGTCCGTGGCACCCGGTGAGACGGTCGGCGTGGTCGGCGAGTCGGGGTGCGGGAAGTCGACGCTGGCGAAGGTGCTGGTGGGCATCGAGCGGCCGGTGACCGGGACGGTGTCGTTCGGGGGCCGGGAGCTGTGGGCGATGCCGGCCGCCCAGCGCCGGGCCACGGTCGGCGCGGGCACCGGCATGGTCTTCCAGGATCCGTCGACCGCGCTGAACCGCCGGCTGCCGGTCCGCCGCATCCTGCGCGATCCGCTGGACGTCCACCGGCGCGGCACCCGGGTGGAACGGGAGGACCGGGTGCGGGAGTTGATGGCCCTGGTGGGCCTGCCTGGGGCCCTCGCCGACGCCCTGCCGGGGCAGCTGTCCGGCGGGCAGCGGCAGCGCGTCGCGATCGCCCGCGCGCTCGCCCTGGACCCGGCGCTGGTCGTCGCCGACGAGCCGACCAGCGCGCTGGACGTCTCGGTCCGCGCGCAGATCCTCAACCTGCTGCTGGACCTGAGGGAACGCCTCGGGCTGGCCATGGTGTTCGTCTCGCACGACATCCAGACGGTACGGCGGATGAGCGACCGGGTGATCACCATGTACCTGGGCCGGATCGTGGAGGAGACCCCGGCCGACCGGGTCACCGACGGCGCCCGGCACCCGTACACCCGCGCCCTGTTCTCGGCGACGCCCGGACTGCTGGACCCCGTCGACCCGATCCCGCTGACCGGTCCCGTGCCCTCGGCGACCCGCCCGCCGAGCGGCTGCCCGTTCCGCACCCGCTGCTGGAAGGCCGACGCGGTGTGCGCCGCGTCGATGCCGGGGTTCTCGGCCGCGTCACGGCCCGGACACCGCTTCCGGTGCCACCATCCTGTGCAGGAGGACATACCGACCCGAGACCTAGCGCGCCAGGAGCCCTGAATGACCTTCCAGCTCACCGGTGTCGTACCGCCCGTCTGCACGCCCCTGACGCCGGAGCGGGAGGTGGACGAGCCCTCGCTGCTGCGCCTGGTGGACTTCCTGGTGGAGGCCGGGGTGCACGGGCTGTTCCTGCTCGGCTCGACCTCGGAGGCGGCCTTCCTCACCGACGCGCAGCGCCGGCGGGTGGTGGCGGCCGTCACCGCGCACGTGGGCGACCGGCTGCCCGTCCTCGCGGGCGCCATCGACATGACGACGCCCCGGGTCCTGGACCATGTCGCGGCGGTCACCGCGGCCGGCGCGCGGGCCGTCGTCGTCACCGCCCCCTTCTACGCCCGCACCCACCCCTCGGAGATCGTCCACCACTACCGCCGGATCGCCGCCGCCAGCCCGGTCCCGGTGATCGCCTACGACATCCCCGTCGCCGTGCACACCAAGCTCCCCGCCGACGTGGTGCTGGGGCTCGCCGGGGACGGCGTGCTGGCCGGGATCAAGGACTCCAGCGGGGACCTGGCGGCCTTCCGGGAGGTCGTCGTGGGCGCCCGGGCGCACCCCGGGTTCAGCGTGCTGACCGGCTCGGAGCTGATCGCCGACGCGGCGCTGGCGCTGGGCGCCGACGGGGCGGTGCCGGGCCTGGCCAACGTCGACCCGCACGGATACGTCCGCCTCTACCGCCAGTGCCGGGCGGGCGACCAGGAGGGCGCGCGGGCCGAACAGGAGCGGCTGTGCGCGCTGTTCGGGATGGTCCGCGTCGGCGATCCGGCGCGGATGGGCGGCAGCTCGGCGGCGCTGGGCGCGTTCAAGGCGGCGCTGCACCTGCGCGGGATCATCGACTGCCCGGTGACCGCCGAGCCACAGGTGCCGCTGTCCGGCGCGGAGGTCGAGCAGGTCGGCAAGTTCCTGGCGGCGGCCGGGCTGCTGGGCCCCGGAACGGACCGGCGCTAGGGTCTTTCTTCCGGATCAGGCCGGCCACGGGCGACCGCACCACCTGGCCGACGCGACACCGGCAAGATCCGGAAGAGAGGGCCTAGGGGCGCGGGGCGGTCATGGTGCGGTCCGCGGTTCCCGGCGTGCCTGTTGCAGCTCGCGGTGGACCGCCCAGGCGTCCGCCACCGGGCCCAGGTGCGCGAGCTTGTCGGGGTTGACCACCAGGCGGACCGCCTGGATCCGCCCGTCGAGCACGTCGAGTGCCAGGGTGTGCAGCACCCGGCCGTCGCGGTCGCGGAAGACCGCGCCCGGCTGGCCGTTCACCTGGTGCGGCTCGTAGGTCACGTCGACCAGGGCCAGCCGGGGGAAGACGGCGGCGAGCAGCCGGGCCACGTGGTCGGCGCCGAGGACGGTCCGGGCCAGCTGCGGCGCCTTGCCGCCGCTGTCGCCGACCATCGCCACGTCGGCGGCGAGCAGGTCCCGCAGTCCGGTGACGTCGCCTTCGCGGAGGGCGTCGAAGAACCGCGACGCCAGTTCCTCCCGCTCGGTGCGGTCCGCCTCGAAGCGGGGCCTGCCCTCGGTCATGTGGCGCCGGGCCCGTACCGCCAGCTGGCGGCAGGCCGCCTCCGAGCGCCCCACCGCCGAGGCGACCTCGGGGAAGCCGAAGTCGAACACCTCGCGCAGCACGAACACCGCACGTTCCAGCGGGCTGAGCCGTTCCAGGAGGAGCAGGGCCGCCATCGACACCGAGTCGGCCAGCTCGGCCGAACGCGCCGGGTCCTCGTAGGGGTCGGCGAGCAGCGGCTCCGGGAACCACGGTCCGACGTAGGCCTCCCGCCGGACCCGGGCCGAGCGCAGCACGTCGATGGAGAGCCGGGTCACCGTGGCGGAGAGGAAGGCCCTGACCGACCGGGGTTCGGTCGGCGTGGCGGCGTAGCGCAGCCAGGTCTCCTGGACGGCGTCCTCGGCCTCGCTCACGCTGCCCAGGATCCGGTAGGCGATCGAGAACAGCAGGGGCCGCAGCTCCTGGAACTCCTCGGTCCGGCTCATACGAAACGCCCCCCTGCGATGAATGCGGCCAGTGCGAGATAGACGAGGTTCAGCAGCACGAACGCCCACTCGCCGCGCCTGCCGTGAGTGATCATCGCACCGGTCATCAGCAGCATCCAGCAGACGGCGGTGACCGGCACCAGCACCGGTGCGACGCCGAGCGCGGCCGGCAGGACGAGGCCCGCCGCGGCCAGCAGTTCCAGCACGCCGAGGGTCTTCACGAAGCCGGCGCCGGCGTCCCCGGTCCATCCCCCGCCGTGCACGGCGGCCAGCCTCTCCTTCGGCACGAACGTCTTGGTGACGCCGCCGAGCAGGGCAACGGCGGCCAGCAGTCCGGCGGCGGTCCACAGCGCGAGGTTCATCGTCCACTCCGTGATCGAGGAAGGTGTGCACCCCCTACGACGGTTCAGCCGCCTCCGGCTGTGACACCCGCGGCAGGCGGAGTCTGCGGAACTCCAGCGACTCGTAGGGGCCGTGGACACCGGTCTCGTAGAGGACGCCGATCGTGCCGGGGGCGAGCTGGACCAGGTCGGAGTAGGCGGCCGGGCGGTCCGAGAGGACGTGCAGCCGGGTGAAGGTGCGGCCGGTGCCCGGGCCGGCCCACAGGGCCAGGGCGCGGCGGGCGGTCGGCACGGAAGGTGCGGAGAACAGCAGGGGCCCGCCCGGGCCGTGGACCGCCAGCACGCTGCCCTGGACCACGGGGACGGCGTTCAGGGCCGGCTGGACGGTGAAGGGGCGGTCCAGGGTGCGGCCGCCGTCGCGGGAGGTGGCGTCGAGGCGGTTGCCGGGGGCGGTGCCGTTCTGGTCGCGGGCGCTGAAGTAGACGCGGCCGTCGGGGAGCTGGGCGGCACCGGTCTCGTTGGTGTTGGTCCGGCCGTCGTAGGTGTCGTCCACGAAGCCCAGCTGCCAGGTGCGGCCGAGGTCGTCGCTGTAGAGGGCGTGGCCGCCGTAGTACCTGGCCTCCTGGCCGGTGTCGCGGGAGCCGGCGGGCGGGGCCGCGGAGTGGTCGGCGGGGACCAGGAGGCGGCCGGCGTGCGGGCCCCGGGTGAGCGCGAGCGCGTGGCCGGGTCCGGTGGCGTACCAGCGCCAGCCCGGCCGCCGCACCTGGGCGGTGATGTCCCGCGGGGCGGTGAAGTGCCGGCCGTCGTCCCCACTGCGCTGCACGAAGACCCGGCGGCCCGGTCCCGGGCCGGCCTCGCCGCGCATGATCTGCGCCTCGGTCACGGCCCCGCTGTTCGCGCAGGTCACCAGGACGATCACGCCGGTGCGCGGGTCGACGACGGGCGCCGGGTTGCCCCGGGTGCGCCCCTGCCCGGCGGCCACCACGGTGAGCGGGCCCCAGGTGCAGCCGCCGTCGGTGGAGCGGCGCAGGACGACGTCGATGTCACCGCTGTCGGCGGGCCCGGACCGGCGGCCCTCGGCGAAGGCCAGGACGGTGCCCTGCCGGCTCGTGACCACGGCCGGGATGCGGTAGACGGCGTAGCCGCCCTGCCCGGAGACGTACGGCACGGAGGAGGCGCAGCCGCCGGGCGCGGCGTGCGCGGGCAGCTGGCCGGTGAGCGGGGTGAGGAGCGCCAGGCAGGCGAGGAGGGAGCGGCTGCGCGGGGTCACTCCCTGATGCTCCCCGGATCCACCGGGGCGGTCTTACTCCGTCCGGGTGGGTCAGGAAGGGGTCCGGGCGGCGGCCAGCAGGCGGGTCACGTCGTCGGTACAGATGGTGAGGGCCGCGCCGACGGTGGTGAGGGCGTCGCGCTCGCCGGGGGTGTAGGGGCCGTCGGCGAGGGCGATGCGGGCGCCCTGCAGGAGCAGCGACTCACGGCCGGCCGGGGCCAGGTGCGGGGCCAGCGGGTCCAGGGCCTCGTGCAGCTCTATGGTCAGCCCGGCCCCGCACGGCTGCTCGAAGTACCGGCCGGTGTCGGCGGCGAGGGCCTCGACCAGGGCGGCCAGCTGGTCCTCGGTGCAGTCGGCGAAGCCGGCTGCGCGGACGGTGGCGGCGGCCGTCTCCAGGGCGGTACGGGAGCCGGTGCCGCCCGCGGTGAGCACGGCGAGGGCGACGGTGTGCACGGCGTCGCGGAGCATCGCGGAGAAGCGGCGCGTGGTGGGGTGGTCCAGCACCTCGGTGCCGAAGTGGTGTCCGCAGGCCGCGCACTCCACCACCGGTCCGGTCGTCCCGCGCGGCAGCACGGGCACGCCGAGCAGGGTGAGCCGGCGCCGTCCGGTGAGCCGCTGGTAGTTGCGGTCGCCGCCGCAGCCGGGGCAGTAGAACTCGCCGTCTCCCACGGGTGTCCATGCGGTGCGGGTGCCCAGGATGCGCACAGCCCTGGCGGCACGGCCGTCTCGTCCCCGTACTGGCAGCACGTCGCACCTCCGTAACCGCACGGCAGCACCGCCGCGCTGGCGTGATGTTAGCCACATCACCGAGGCGGAGTCAGTACCCCGTAAGAGACCTTCCCGTGACCTGCACTGACCATTGGCCGGAAAGCGACGGGTGGGACCGCGCCCCGAAGGGGCGCGGGGCCCTGCTCGGCATGCGGCTCCGCCGCGCGGGCGCGGCCGGCCCCGACGGCGCTGTGTCCGATCGACGGCCGGCCGCCGCACATCCCCACGCGCTCCGGCGAAGCGCTAGCGTGCCGCGCGGTTCACCGCGGAGACGACCGCCTTCAGCGACGCACGCGTCGTGTTCGCGTCGATGCCGATACCCCACAGAACCTTGCCGTCGATCGCGCATTCGATGTAGGAGGCGGCCTGCGCGGAGGCGCCCTCGCTCATCGTGTGCTCCTGGTAGTCCAGCAGGCGTACGTCGATGCCGATGGACTGCAGGGCGTCGAAGAAGGCCGAGATCGGACCGTTGCCGGAGCCGGTCAGGACGGTGTCCTCGCCGTCGACGGTGGCCTCGACGGTCAGCGTGTCCACGCCGTCGGTGTCGGTGGTCGACTGGCCGGTCCTGACCTGGATGCGGCCCCAGGGGTTGTCCGGGTTCGGCAGGTACTCGTCCTGGAAGGCCGCCCAGATCTCCTTCGGCGTGATCTCGCCGCCCTGGGCGTCGGTCTTGGCCTGGATGAGCTTCGAGAACTCGATCTGCATCCGGCGCGGCAGGTCCAGCTTGTGGTCGTTCTTCAGGACGTAGGCGATACCGCCCTTGCCGGACTGCGAGTTGACCCGGATGACGGCCTCGTAGGAGCGGCCGACGTCCTTGGGGTCGATCGGCAGGTACGGCACCGCCCACTCGATGTCGTCGACCGTGACGCCCTTGGCCCTGGCGTCGGCCTCCATGGCGTCGAAGCCCTTCTTGATGGCGTCCTGGTGGGAGCCGGAGAAGGACGTGTAGACCAGGTCGCCCACGTACGGGTGGCGCGGGTGGACCTCCATCTGGTTGCAGTACTCCCACACCCGGCGGATCTCGTCGATGTCGGAGAAGTCGATCTGCGGGTCGACGCCCTGCGAGAACAGGTTCATGCCCAGGGTGACCAGGTCGACGTTGCCGGTGCGCTCGCCCTGTCCGAACAGGCAGCCCTCGACGCGGTCGGCGCCGGCCATCAGTGCCAGCTCGGCGGCGGCCACGGCCGTACCGCGGTCGTTGTGCGGGTGGACGGACAGGCAGACGTACTCGCGGCGGGACAGGTTGCGGTGCATCCACTCGAAGCGGTCCGCGTGCGTGGACGGCGTCGAACGCTCCACGGTGGCGGGCAGGTTGAGGATGATCTCGCGGCCCGGGCCGGGCTGCCAGACGTCCATGACCGCCTCGCAGACCTCCAGCGCGAAGTCCAGCTCGGTGTCGGTGAAGATCTCCGGCGAGTACTGGTAGCCGAACTCGGTCTCCGGGCCCAGCAGCTTCTCGGCGTACTCCATCACCAGGCGGGTGCCGTCGACGGCGATCTGCTTGATGTCGTCCCTGGAGCCGCGGAAGACGACCCGGCGGAAGACCGGGGCGGTGGCGTTGTACAGGTGGACGGTGGCGCGCTTGGCGCCCTTCAGGGACTCCACGGTCCGCTCGATCAGGTCCTCGCGGGCCTGGGTCAGGACGGAGATCGTCACGTCCTCGGGGATCGCGCCCTCTTCCTCGATGATCGAGCGCACGAAGTCGAAGTCGGTCTGGCCGGAGGCGGGGAAGCCGACCTCGATCTCCTTGTAGCCCATCTTGACCAGCTGGTCGAACATGCGCCGCTTGCGCTCGGGCGACATGGGGTCGATCAGGGCCTGGTTGCCGTCGCGCAGGTCGGTGGAGAGCCAGCGGGGGGCGGTGGTGACGCGCTGGTCCGGCCAGGTGCGGTCCGGGATGTCGACCTGCTCGTAGCGGCCGTACTTGTGGATCGGCATGGGGCTGGGCTGCTGGCGGTTGGCCATGGTGGCGTGGGCTCCTCAGGATGTCCGGATATCCGAGTGGACGGCCGACGACGCAACGCCAAGCTCCGCGGGGAGGGAGTCGGCCTCGACTACAGGCCCTCGCCGCGGCAGCTAAGAAGAAGCAGCCAGAAACGCATGATGCTCCGCAGCCTAGCCGAGCCGTTCCGGATGCGCGGGCCTGTCCCAGTATGCGGGACCGTGCAGCAAAACAGGACAAAAAGTGCCCTGCACCACATCCGCCTAGCACACCGTCACGGACCGTTGCGTTCCCTGTCCGGGTATTTCACCAATCATGGTGGCAGGTAGTGACACGGGCGTCACACAGTGCAAGGGTGCCGGACATGACGACCAACGGGGGCTCCCAGCCCGTCTTCTGCACGATCGTCCCGCCGCACGTCCTCGACAAGCTCGCCCGCAACGAGGACCCCGCGCTCTCCGACCCGGCCCGCCGGTCCCTGGAGCACGACGCCTACCAGCGCACCAAGCGCCGCCTGACCACGGTGATCGGTGCCACCGCCGTCGCCCCGCCGGCCGGCGCCGCCGCCGACCGGCCGCACCGCACGATCTACGACGCCGAGCACACCCAGGACCTGCCCGGCACCAAGGTCCGCGAGGAGGGCGCCGAGGCCGGCCCGGACGCCACGGTCAACCGCGCCTACGCGGGTCTGGGCGCCACCTTCGAGCTGTACCTGAAGGCGTACGGCCGGCACTCCATCGACGACAACGGGATGCCGCTGGACGCCACCGTGCACTTCGGCGAGGGCTACGACAACGCCTTCTGGAACGGCGAGCAGATGGTGTTCGGCGACGGCGACGGCGAGATCTTCCTCGACTTCACCATCCCGGTCGACGTCATCGGGCACGAGCTGACCCACGGCGTCACCCAGCACACCGCCAACCTGACCTACTTCGGCCAGCCCGGCGCGCTCAACGAGTCGCTCTCCGACGTCTTCGGCTCGCTGATCAAGCAGTACACGCTGGGCCAGACCGCGGCCGAGGCCGACTGGCTGATCGGCGCGGGCCTGCTCGCCCCGCGCGTCACCGGGGTGGCCCTGCGCTCGATGAAGGCCCCGGGCACGGCGTACGACGACGACGTCCTCGGCAAGGACCCGCAGCCGGCGAAGATGGAGGACTACGTCCGCACCGGCCGCGACAACGGCGGGGTGCACATCAACTCCGGCATCCCGAACCACGCCTTCTACCTGGCCGCCACCGCGCTGGGCGGCTACGCCTGGGAGAGGGCCGGCCAGGTCTGGTACGACGTGCTCACCGGCGGCGAGCTGAAGGAGGACGCCCTGTTCGCCGACTTCGCCACACTGACGGTGAAGGCGGCCCGGGAGCGGTACGGCGCCGGGGGCGAACTCCAGGCCGTGCAGAAGGCGTGGGAGCAGGTCGGGGTGCGGACTCTGTAGTTCCGTACTACACATCGACCCATGCGGATTCGAGTGTTGCGCACGGGTGGTTTCGCGGGCATCGAGCGCCGGGCCGAGGTGGACACCTCGGGCCGGCCCGACGCCGCCGAGTGGGAGGCCCTGGCCGAACGCGTCCTGGCGGCCGGCCGGAGCACGCCTCCGGCCGGCGTCCCGGACGGCTTCGGCTACGAGATCACGGTGGACGGCCGCACGGTGTACGCGGCCGATCCCCGACTGAGCGAGGACGAACGGGAGTTGGTCTCGCGGCTGCTGAAGGAGGGTGCGTAACGGCCGGTTCCCGCAGGGGCGTTGACTTCTGTTACCGGGGGTAAGGATGATCCGGCCATGGCGACTGACGCGCGCGATCCGATGCCCCGTTTCCCGGCCGGCTTCCTGTGGGGCGTGTCGACCTCCGCCCATCAGATCGAGGGGGCGGCCGACCTGCGCGAGCCGTCCGTGTGGGACGTGTTCACGGCCGAGCCCGGGCGGGTGAAGGACGGTACGACGGCGGCGGTGGCCTGCGACCACTACCACCGCTACCCCGAGGACGTGGCCCTCCTCGCCGGCCTCGGCGTGGGCGCCTACCGCTTCTCGGTCTCCTGGCCCCGGGTGAACTCCCCCGGCGGCCTGGACTTCTACGACCGCCTGGTGGACGAGCTGTGCGCGGCGGGCGTCCGGCCCGTCCCGACCCTCTTCCACTGGGACCTGCCGGCGCACCTGGACTGGCTGGACCGCGACACGGCGGCCCGCTTCGCCGACCACGTGGCGGTGGTCGCGGACCGGCTCGGCGACCGGGTGCACACGTGGATCACGCTGAACGAGCCGGCGGAACACACCCTGCTGGGACACGCCCTGGGCGCTCACGCCCCCGGCCGGCGGCTGCTCTTCGACGCGCTCCCCGTCGCCCACCACCAGCTGCTCGCCCACGGACTGGCCGTACGGGCGCTGCGCGCGGCCGGCGCCCGGGACGTCGGCATCGCCAACTCCCACGGCCCGACCTGGCCCGCCTCACCGGAGCAGGCGGACCTGGAGGCGGCCGGCTTCTACGACCTCCTGCTGAACCGCCTGTTCGCCGAGCCGGTCATCCTCGGCGCCTACCCCGAGGGCATGGGCGACCTGATGCCGGGGGACGTCGAGGACGACCTGAAGGTGATCGCCGAGCCGGTCGACTGGTACGGCGTGAACTACTACGCCCCGACCCGGGTGGGCGCCCCGCAGGGCACCGCGACCGAGTTCGGCGGACTGACGATGTCGGCCGAACTGCCCTTCTCGGTGCGGGAGATCGAGGGCCGGCCGGTGACCGACTTCGGCTGGCCGGTCGTCCCCGAGGGGCTGACGGAACTGCTCACCGGCTTCCGCGAGCGGTACGGCGACCGGCTCCCGCCCGTCGTCATCACCGAGAACGGCTGCTCCTACGAGGGCGTCGACGACCAGGACCGGATCACCTACCTGGACGGCCACATCCGCGCCCTGCACCGGGCGATCGAGGCCGGTGTCGACGTGCGCGGCTACTTCGTGTGGTCCCTGCTGGACAACTTCGAGTGGGCCGAGGGCTACGCCCGCCGGTTCGGCCTGGTGCACGTCGACTACGCCACGCTGGCCCGTACGCCCAAGGCCTCCTACCACTGGTTCCGGGAGCTGCTGCGGGCGCAGGGATGACCACCGTCCGCCCCTCGGCCGCCGCTCTCTCCGAGCCGGTCGCACCGGTCGGCCGGGGCTGGACGGCGTCGCTGGCGCTGGCCAACGGGGCGATCTGGGTGGGCTGGTTCGGTCCGCTGCAGATCCTGCTGGCCGCCCAGGCGGAGGACTTCGCGCCCGGCTCCGGGATGTCGAAGGAGACGCTGCTGGCGTGGGTGACGGGCGCCGGCGCGGTGGTCTCCCTGCTCGCGAACCCGGTGTTCGGCGCCCTCTCCGACCGGACGACCGCGCGCCGGGGCCGCCGTACCCCGTGGATCGTGGCCGGGTCGGCCGGCGGTGCGCTGTCGTTGCTGCTGCTCGCGGGCGCGGGCGGGGTGTGGTCGATGGCGGCGGGCTGGTGCCTGGCGCAGCTCACGCTGAACGCGGCCTTCGCGGCGGTCACGGCGGCGGTCCCGGACCGGGTGCCGCGGCGCCAGCGGGGCGCGGTGGGCGGCTGGCTGGGCGCGGCCCAGATCCTGGGCGTGGTCGGCGGGACGGGCCTGGCCGCGGCGGCGGGCGGGACCGGGGCCGGGTACGCCGCGTGCGCGGTGTTCACCGTGGTGGGGGTGGCGCCGTACGTCCTGCGCCACGCGGATCTGCGGCTGGCGCGGGAGGACCGGCCGCCGTGGTCCTGGCGGGGGTTCCTCGCGGGGTTCTGGCTGAGCCCGCGCCGGTATCCCGACCTGGGCTGGGCCTGGCTGACCCGCTTCCTGATCAACCTCGGCAACTCCCTGGTCCTGCTGTACCTCCTCTACTACCTGCGGGACGGCCTGCACCGCTCCGACCCCGAGCAGGGCGTGCTGATCCTGACGGCCGTCAACAGCCTGACGCTGCTGGCGACCGTCGTGGCGGGCGGGGTGTGGTCGGACCGGGTGGGCCGGCGCAAGCCGTTCGTGGTCTGGTCGGGCGTGCTGATGGCGCTCGCCACGGCGGTTCTGACCGGCTGGCAGACCTGGCCGGGCGCGCTGGTGGCGGCGGCCGTGCTCGGGGTGGGTTTCGGGGTCTTCACGTCCGTCGACTTCGCGCTGATGACGGACGTCCTGCCGACGGCGCTGGACCGGGGCAAGGACCTCGGCGTGATCAACGTGGCCAACGCCCTCCCCCAGGTCGCCGCACCCGCCCTGGCGGCACCGATCGTCACCCACCTCGGCGGCTACCGGGCGCTGTACCTGGTGGCGGCGGCGATCGGCCTGGGCGGGGCGGTGCTGGTGGGGCGGATCCGCGGGGTGGAGTGACCCCTCACAGCGCGCCGGCGTCGCGGGCGCGACTCCGTGGCCAACCTCCGCGCGGTGGCCGCGACCCGCCCCGACGACCCGGAACCGGCGGCCCTGGCGGCCGAACTCCGGGCGCACAGCACGGAGTTCGCCCGGCTCTGGGACGAGCACGAGGTGTCCCTGCGCCGCCCGCGCACGAAGCGCTTCCTGCACCCGGTGGTGGGCCTGCTGGAACTGGAGTGCGAGGTGCTGCTGAGCCACCACAGCCACCATCACCTCATCATCCACACGGCCCGCCCCGGCACGGAGTCGCACGACAGGCTCCAGCTCCTGAGGGTGGTGGGCCTGCAGGACCTGACCCCCCAGGACGCCGCCCGCTAGAACCCCAGCCGGCGCAACTGCTTCGGATCCCGCTGCCAGTCCTTGGCGACCTTGACGTGCAGGTCGAGGAAGACCGGGGTCCCGAGCAGTGCCTCGATCTGGCGCCGGGACTTGATGCCGACCTCCTTCAGGCGCTTGCCCTTGGGGCCGATGATGATGCCCTTCTGGCTGGGGCGCTCGATGTAGACGTTGGCGTGGATGTCCAGCAGCGGCTTGTCCGCCGGCCGGTCCTCACGCGGCAGCATCTCCTCCACGACCACCGCGATGGAGTGCGGCAGCTCGTCGCGGACACCCTCCAGCGCCGCCTCGCGGATGAGTTCCGCGATCATGACCTGCTCGGGCTCGTCGGTGAGGTCGCCCTCGGGGTAGAGCGCCGGGCCCTCGGGCAGCATCGGGATCAGCAGGTCCGCCAGCAGGTCGACCTGCTTGTTCGCGGTCGCCGACACCGGGACGATCTGCGCCCACTCGATGCCCAGTTCCTTGCCCAGCTGGTCGATCGCGATCAGCTGCTCGGCCAGGGTCTTGGAGTCGACCAGGTCGGTCTTGGTGACGATGGCGACCTTCGGGGACTTGCGGATCCCGGCCAGCTCCTTGGCGATGAAGCGGTCGCCGGGCCCGATCTTCTCGTTCGCCGGCAGACAGAAGCCGATCACGTCGACCTCGGCCCACGTCGTCCGCACGACGTCGTTGAGCCGCTCGCCGAGCAGCGTGCGCGGCTTGTGCAGTCCCGGCGTGTCCACCAGGATCAGCTGGGCGTCCGGCCGGTGCACGATCCCGCGCACGGTGTGCCGGGTCGTCTGCGGCTGGTTGGCGGTGATCGCCACCTTCTGCCCGACCAGAGCGTTCGTGAGGGTGGACTTGCCCGCGTTGGGGCGGCCCACGAAGCAGGCGAAGCCGGCGCGGTGGGCGGCCTCGGCCGGCTGCTCGGAAGACTGGGTACGAACACTCATGGCGTTCATTGTCCCTGATCCACGAGGCTCCGCCGTACCGCCCCGGCCCACCGCCCCTCCCGGTGAGTTTCCGGAAACCCGCTCGCAACGAAACGTCACGGAAACACACCCGTACGCGACCGGAAACGCACACCGGTGACCCTCTGACGCAGCCCCCACACCGTTGGAGACGCCCGTGACCCTCGCCGCCGCCCACGTGAACACCGGCGACACCGCCTGGCTGCTCGCCGCGACCGCCCTCGTCCTGCTGATGACCCCGGGCCTCGCCCTGTTCTACGGCGGCATGGTCCGCACGAAGAGCGTCCTCAACATGCTGATGATGAGCTTCGTGTCGATCGCCCTGGTCACGGTCGTCTGGCTGGCGGCCGGCTACTCCCTCGCCTTCGGCGACGACATCGGCGGCGGGCTGCTCGGCGGCCTGGAGCACGCCGGCATGCGCGGCCTCGGCCCGCACAGCGTCCACGGCTCGGTCCCCACCGTCCTCTTCGCCACCTTCCAGCTGACCTTCGCGATCATCACGGCCGCGCTGATCAGCGGCGCGGTCGCCGACCGGACGAAGTTCTCGGCGTGGCTGGTCTTCGTACCGCTGTGGGCGCTCCTCGTATACGTCCCCGTCACCCACTGGGTGTGGGGCCCGGGTGGCTGGATCCTCGACCGGCTCGGCGCCCTGGACTTCGCGGGCGGTCTGCCCGTCGAGATCACCTCCGGCGCCTCCGGACTGGCGCTCTGCCTCGTCCTCGGCCCCCGCCTGGGCTTCAAGAAGGACGCCATGCGCCCGCACAACCTGCCCATGGTGGTGCTCGGCGCCGGTCTGCTCTGGTTCGGCTGGTTCGGCTTCAACGCCGGCTCCGCGCTCGGCGCGAACGGCCTCGCCGCCGCCGCGTTCCTCAACACGCTCGCCGCCGGCTGCACCGGCCTGCTCGGCTGGCTCTTCGTCGAGCAGAAGCGCGACGGCCACCCGACCACCCTGGGCGCGGCCTCCGGCGCGGTCGCCGGCCTGGTCGCGATCACCCCGTCCTGCGGCACGGTCTCCCTGCTCGGCGCCCTGGTCGTGGGCCTCGCCGCCGGTGTCGTGTGCAGTTACGCCGTCGGCTGGAAGTTCAAGCTGAACTACGACGACTCCCTGGACGTCGTCGGCGTCCACCTGGTCGGCGGAATCATCGGCACCCTGCTGATCGGCCTGTTCGCCGAGCGGGCGATGACCGGCGGCGCGGAGGGCCTCTTCTACGGCGGCGGCCTCGCCCCGCTCGGCAGGCAGCTGCTGGCCGTGGTGGTCGTGGCAGGGTACGCCTTCGGGGTGACGTACGGCCTCGGCAAGCTGCTCGACAAGGTGCTGGGCTTCCGGGCGAGCGAGGAGCAGGAGCACACCGGCCTGGACCTTACGGTGCACGCCGAGACCGCATACGATCACGGCGTCCTGGGCCACGGCGCCCCGGTCAGCTCGTCCGTCCTCTCCTCCGCCCAGAAGGTCAAGTCCCAGGCATGAAGCTCATCACCGCGATCGTCAAGCCGTACCGTCTGGACGAGGTCAAGACCGCCCTGCAGGAGCTGGGGGTGCACGGTCTGACCGTGACCGAGGCGAGCGGCTACGGCCGCCAGCGCGGCCACACCGAGGTGTACCGGGGGGCCGAGTACCGGGTCGACCTGGTGCCGAAGGTGCGCATCGAGGTCGTGGTGGAGGACGCCGCCGCCGACGACGTGATCGACGCGATCGTCAGGGCCGCGCAGACGGGGAAGATCGGGGACGGGAAGGTGTGGTCCGTTCCCGTGGAGACGGTCGTCCGGGTGCGGACCGGCGAGCGCGGACCCGACGCGCTCTGACCAGCAGCGCCCCGGTCAGCACACCGGCGGCGAACACCAGCGTCACCACGAGCCAGGGCAGCGCGAGGAAGCCGGCGCTCGCCGACTCCCGGGTGTCCTGGGCGCGCGCGGTGAGCGTCACGTCCGCCCGGTCGAGCTGGGGCGCCCCGCGCCAGGTCTCGGTGAGCCGCACCCGCTGCCCCGGCAGCAGTTCCGCGGGCACCCGGGTCAGCTGCCGGTCGAGCAGCGTACGGCCGAACAGTCCGCGCGCCTTCAGCTCCACCTTGGGGCTGAGGGTGACGTTGCCGGTGTTGCGCAAGGTGTAGGAGACGGTGGCCGTGCTGTCGCCGAGGCCCGGGACCAGCGGCTGGTGGTGGCCGATCCGCAGGTGTTCGACGGCGAGCGCGGGCAGGGCGGGTCCGCCGACCCGGAGGTAGACGCGGGCGCCGACGGCCCGCCGGACACCGAGGGCCAGCTTGCCGCTGCCGGGGTCGACCCGCTCGTCGAGCGCGACGATGGCGCCGGGGTGGTCGCCGGGTTCGGCGCCCTCGGGTACCTGGAGCGTGAAGGGCACGGTGACGGTCCGGTGCCCCGGCACGGTGATCCGGGACCTGGCGGGTCTGGCCCAGGCGCCGACCCCGCGCATGCGTTCCCCGGCGGTGCGCACGGCGAAGCCGCCGTCCCGGGCGGTGTTGTAGGCGTCGGCCGCGTACAGCCGGAAGGTGAGCGGCCGGCCGGTCCGGTTCCGCACGGCGACCTCGTCGGTGAGGGTCTGGCCGGGTTCGGCGGAGAGGGTGAAGTAGGGCCGCGCGGCGATCTTCGAGGCGACCGGGTAGACGGACCAGCTGCCGTTGTCGGCGGCGTGCGCCGGACCCGCCGGCAGACCGGACAGGCCGAGCAGACCGAGCAGGCTCAGGAGGAGGACGTGCGGCTTGCGCATGGGTGCGGACCCCCACGGACGAGGGACAGGGGAACGGGCGGGTGCGGACGCCCGCACGCTCAGGTGAGCGTCAGCGTGAGCACCCCGGAGTACGCGCCGGGCGGTGTGAACGCCGGTACGTCCAGGGAGAGCCGGGCGTCCACGGTGAACTCGCCGCCGGTGAGCGTGCCGTTGGCGGTGGAGGCGAGGGTCGCGCCCGCGCTGCCCACGGTGCCCGCCGAACCGGCCTTGCAGGTGCTGGGGCTGCCCGCCTTGGTCGCGCAGGCCGGGGTCCAGCTCAGCCGGCCGGCGTCGATCTTGGCGCCGGGGCCGGTGAAGTCGGTGACCTTGCCGGTCAGGGACCAGCCCGCGGGCCCGCCGCGGAAGTCCTTGACGGTCACCGTGTTCAGGCTGCCGGTGGAGGCCCCGCCCCGGCCGAAGTCGACGCCCGACAGGGCGACGGAGTCCCCGGCCTGGGACATCGACAGGGTGCCCGCCTTGACGGTGGTGGTCAGCTTCTGGCTGCCGGCCGGGACGGGCGTGTTGTCGTTGACGACGTAGGCCGCGGGCCCGGCGCCCTTGTCGGGGTTCCAGGAGGCGCCCTCGTAGGCCACGATCCCGGTCGTCGTCCTGTCGTTGACGACGAGGGTGCCGCTGAAGGAGCCCTGGGCGTTCGCGGTCACGGTCGCGGTGTCCGCGGTCTGCTTGTCGCCGGCCCGCCCGGCCAGGGTGACGGCCGCGCCCGGCGTGAAGTGCGTCCCGCTCACCGTGACGCCGGCTCCCACGTCACCGGAGGCGGAACCGAGCGAGATGGCCCGGGGGTCGGCCGGGGTGCCGTCGGTCGCGGTGACGGTCTGCGAGACCGGGGCGGGCGGGGTGATGACCGTGCACGGGGTGTCCAGCTCCAGGATGTAGCTGGTGTGGATGGTGTAGTCGCCGGGCGAGAGGGTGATCTGCCCGGCCTTGGTGACGGTGAAGGTGCCGGTCATGGAGAAGGACGGGAAGGCCGCCTTGCCCGGCACCGGCGGGTTCTTCTTCGGCCCGGTGACGGTGATGTCGCCGCTCTGGGCGCCGCCGAGGGTGACCTTGCCGGTCGGGGTCATGATGTCGGCCGGCAGGGCCAGGTCGGTGGGGTTGCTGGCGGCGGCCGTGACCACGGTGTAGGTCACGGTGACCGTGTCGCCGACCTTGGGACTGGTCTTGTCCGCCGAGACGTTGGCGGTGGTGGTGCCGTCGATCGGCGGGATGCCCGCGACGGCCGGCGGGATGCAGTGCGTGGCGAAGTCCACGTTCGTGCCGGCGGCGCCGGCCGGGCAGGCCAGCGCGCCGCCCGCGGTGACCGCGAGGGCGGTCGACCCGAGCAGTGACGCCCAGCGCCACCGTCGGGCTCTTCGGGGTGTCGGACCCATGGGCCCCCTCCTGAGGGTTGCGGGCGCAGCGGCTCGTCTGCGCCGACAGGGGGCATTGATGTGGAGCGGGGGTGAGAAGTCAATGGAGATGCCGCAGAAATCTGACGGATCATCAGTTTCTGCGGCATCCGGGGTGGTTACGGCACGATCCGGAACGGATCGCCCGGTCGGGGTCAGCCGAACACGAAGGGACCGGGCGCCTGCTTGGCCGTGGCCGTACAGGTCACGGTGACCCCGAAGATCACCATCTTCAGCGAGCCGCCGTACGCCTCCAGGCTGTCGCCGGGGGCCACGGTGCCGGGCAGCGGGCCGACGGTGACCGCCGAGCCGCTCGCCATGGCCGGGTTCTTCGTGCCGCTGAAGACGGTGGTGCCGCCGCTCGCCTTGACCATGGTGAGCGTGGAGGTGATCGAGTCCTGGGCCACCGCGACCGGCGCCTTGATCGCGGTGGAGGTGAGGGTGAGGGTGGCCGAGCCGCCGCTCTGGGTGGCGGTGAGCGTGGCCGTACCGCCGCCGAAGATGCCGCAGTTCGCCGTGATGGTCGCCGACTGGGGAGTGACGGCGGCCGCGGTGGGCGCGAAGGCCAGTCCGGTGACCGCGAGGGCCCCGGCCGCCAGTGCCGCACCTGTCGCCGTGCGCTTGCCTCTCATGGGGATCCGCTTCCCTTCCCTGGTGGGGAGTGCCGTGCGGGGACGCCCGACGGACGAAGGAGGCCTGCGCAGGCGGGTGCGGGCACGTGCGCGGCGATGCGGATCTGACGGTCCGTCGGATGCTACGGGACCATTGACGCGCGCGGGCAGGACCGCGACAAGGTTGAATTCAGGCCGACCTGTTGTTCGGTCGGTTCAGGGGGCGGCGACGGTGGCCCGCACGGTGCCGTCCGGCGAGGCGAGCAGCACCGGCGTCCCGGCACCGCCCAGGTCGGCGACGGCGGCGAGGTCCTCGGCCGGCACCGATTCCGCCTCGCTCACCACGGCCGCCGCCTCCAGGGACGCGGCCCCCGACGCCACGGCCATGGCGACCGCCGTCCGCAATGCGCTCAGCTTCAGCGAGGGGAGCCGCACCGACCCGGCGACGTACGTCCGCCCGGTGTCGTCCCGCACGGCCGCCCCCTCGGGCACACCGTTGCGGGCCCGCGCGGAACGGGCCAGGGTGACGATCTTGCGGTCCTCGGGATCAAGCGCGTTGCTCTCGGTCATGCCCCGAGCATACGAAGTCGCGCCGGCACCCCGGGCCCGCGCCCCACCGGCCGCGGCCGGCACCGGCTCACGGCCGGTCCAGCCGCAGCCGCTCCGCCCTCGGCAGACCCGCGACGACGAGGTCGTACGAGTCCTCGATCAGCTCCCGCACCAGCCGGTCGGGGAGGCCGCCGTCCACGGTCACGGTGTTCCAGTGCCGCTTGTTCATGTGCCAGCCGGGGACGATCAGACCCTCGTGCTCTCCGCGCAGCCGCAGCGCGTCCTCCGGGTCGCACTTGAGGTTCACCGTCAGGGGCCGCGCGTCCAGGTGCGTCAGGGCGAACATCCTGCCCAGCACCTTGAAGACCGAGATCTCCGGGCTGAACGGGAAGTCCTCCACGGCCGCGTTGAAGGACAGGCAGAAGGCTCGCAGCTCCCGGGGGGTCACTCGGCCCTCTCCTCCTCGGCGACGGGCACGGGGACCGGCTCCACCAGCACCGTGACGATCTTGTTGCGGCGGCCGGCGGCGGCCTCGGCCGTCAGCTTCAGCCGGCGCTCGTCGGGCAGCTCGACCTCGGCGGAGGCGCCGGCGATGGGGACGCGGCCGAGGGCCTTGGCGAGCAGTCCGCCGACCGTCTCCACGTCCTCGTCGTCGTACTCCTCCAGGCCGTACAGCTCGCCGAGGTCGGTGATGTCCAGGCGGGCCGTGACCCGGAAGCGGTCGTCGCCGAGGTCCTCCACCGGCGGGAGTTCCCGGTCGTACTCGTCGGTGATCTCGCCGACGATCTCCTCCAGGATGTCCTCGATGGTGACGATGCCGGCGGTGCCGCCGTACTCGTCGATGACGACGGCGACGTGGTTGCGGTCCTTCTGCATCTCGCGCAGCAGGTCGCCGGCGTTCTTGGTGTCGGGCACGAACACCGCCGGGCGCATGGCCGTGGACACCAGGTCGCCCTCCGCCTCCCGGCTGATGTGCGTCTTGCGGACCAGGTCCTTCAGGTACACGATCCCGACGATGTCGTCCTCGCTCTCGCCGGTGACCGGGATCCGGGAGAAACCGGAGCGCAGGGCGAGGGTGAGGGCCTGGCGGATGGTCTTGAAGCGCTCGATGGTGACCAGGTCCGTGCGCGGCACCATCACCTCGCGCACGAGGGTGTCGCCCAGCTCGAAGACCGAGTGCACCATCCGGCGCTCGTCGTCCTCGATCAGCGACTCCTTCTCCGCCAGGTCGACCAGCGCGCGCAGCTCGGCCTCGGAGGCGAACGGGCCGCGCCGGAAGCCCTTGCCGGGGGTGAGCGCGTTGCCGATGAGGATCAGCAGGGACGGGATCGGCCCCATGATCCGGGCCAGCGGCAGCAGCACGTACGCCGCCGCGGTCGCCGTGTTGAGCGGGTGCTGGCGGCCGATGGTGCGCGGGGAGACGCCGACGGCGACGTACGACACGAGCACCATGACGCCGATGGCGATCAGCAGGGCCTGCCAGGTGGCGAACTCCTGCAGGCAGGCGTAGGTGACCAGCGCCGCCGCGGCCATCTCGCAGGCCACGCGGACCAGCAGGGCCACGTTCAGGTAGCGGGTGGGGTCGGCGGCGATCTGGGCGAGCTTGGCGCTGCCCCGCCGGCCGGACTTCACGGCCTCCTCGGCGCGGAAGCTGGAGACGCGCGCGAGGCCCGCCTCGGCGCAGGCGGCGAGCCAGGCCACGACGACCAGCGCGATCGCGCCGACCACGATCTGCGGAGACATACGGCCCGCTTACGAGACGGTCGGCGCCGGGGACGGCCCGGTCATACCGCGCTCGGCCCGCCACCCGTCCACGATGGCGGCCTGGAGCCCGAACATCTCGGCCTTCTCGTCGGGCTCCTCGTGGTCGTACCCGAGCAGGTGCAGCACGCCGTGGACGGTGAGCAGCTGGAGCTCCTCGTCCATGGAGTGCTGCGTGGGCGCCTCGGCCCCCTGCTTGGCGGCGACCTCCGGGCACAGCACGATGTCGCCGAGCAGCCCCTGCGGCGGCTCGTCGTCGTCCTTGGACGGCGGGCGCAGCTCGTCCATCGGGAACGACATGACATCGGTGGGGCCGGGCAGGTCCATCCACTGGATGTGCAGCTGCTCCATGGCGTCGGCGTCCACGACGATCACCGAGAGCTCGGAGAGCGGGTGGATGCGCATCCGCGCGAGCGCGTAGCGGGCGATGTCGAGGATCGCCTGCTCGTCTACCTCGGTGCCGGACTCGTTGTTGACGTCGATCGACATGGTCGTGCTGGTCTACTTCCCCTTGGTGCCCTTGGCGCCGGACTTGCCACGGACGCCCTTGGGAGCGCCGTTCTCGGTGCCGTACTTGCTGTCGTACTGCTCGTACGCGTCGACGATACGGCCCACCAGCTTGTGCCGTACGACATCGTGGGACGACAGCCGGGAGAAGTGGACGTCCTCGACGCCCTCCAGGATCTCCTGCACCTGCCGGAGACCCGACTTCTGCCCGTTCGGCAGGTCGACCTGGGTCACGTCACCCGTGATCACGATCTTCGAGTCGAAGCCGAGGCGGGTGAGGAACATCTTCATCTGCTCGGGGCTCGTGTTCTGGGCCTCGTCCAGGATGATGAAGGCGTCGTTGAGCGTGCGGCCGCGCATGTAGGCGAGCGGCGCGACCTCGATCGTGCCGGCGGCCATCAGCCGCGGGATCGAGTCCGGGTCGATCATGTCGTGCAGCGCGTCGTACAGCGGGCGCAGGTACGGGTCGATCTTCTCGTAGAGCGTGCCGGGCAGGAAGCCGAGCCGCTCGCCCGCCTCCACCGCCGGACGGGTCAGGATGATCCGGTTGACCTGCTTGGACTGGAGGGCCTGCACGGCCTTGGCCATGGCCAGGTAGGTCTTGCCGGTACCGGCGGGGCCGATGCCGAAGACGATCGTGTGCTTGTCGATCGCGTCGACGTACCGCTTCTGGTTGAGGGTCTTGGGGCGGATGGTGCGACCGCGCGAGGACAGGATGTTCTGCGTCAGCACCTGCGCCGGGGTCTCCGACCCGTCGCTCGTCCCGTTGTCGCTCGCCTTGAGCATGGCGATCGAGCGTTCCACTGCGTCCTCCGTCATCGGCTGCCCGGTGCGGAGCACCAGCATCATCTCGTCGAACACGCGCGAGATCAGGGCGACGTCCCCCGGGTCGCCGACCGCGCTGATCTCATTGCCCCGGACATGGATGTCGGCCGCCGGGAAGGCCCTCTCGATCACACGCAGGAGGGAGTCGCCGGAACCCAGCACGGTCACCATGGGGTGCTGGGCGGGGACGGTGAACTGCGCTCTCGCCTGCTCCTGCGCGGGGGTGTGAGCTGTGGGTGTCTCTGTCATGGGCCGGCGCTGAAGGCCTGCGCTTCCTCCTCGTCACGGCCGCACGGCTGAGGGCGGCCTCGCACGTCCAGGGTACGACGGAGGGCTGACAACGCCGTAGGGCTTTTCATACGACCGGCTCTCCCGGGCCGAGCCGCGATCCGGGCGGGCGTTCAGCCGGACCGGCGGAAACCGATGGTCGGCACGGCCCGCCGCAGCGGCCAGGGCCGGTCCAGCTCCTCCGGCACCAGGCCCTCCAGGAACTCGTACCGCCGCAGCGCCGCGGGCGACTGCCCCGGCAGCGACTGCACGCGCCGCCACCACGCCCCGATCTCCGACCACCCCGGCGCCGACAGCGACCCACCGAACTCCTGCACCGACAGCGCGGCCGTGAGTCCGGCGAAGGCCAGCCGGTCCGCCAGCGGCCACCCCGCCAGGGAGCCCGTCACGAACCCGGCGACGAACACGTCCCCGGCCCCCGTCGGATCCAGCGCCTCCACCGCGATCGCCGGCACCTCCGCCGTCTCCCCGGTCCGCCGGTCCACGGCGTACGCGCCCTCCGAGCCGAGCGTCACCACGGCCACCGGCACGTACTCGGTCAGGGCGTGCGCGGCCAGCCGCGGGCAGTCGGTCCCGGTGTACCGCTTCGCCTCCTCCGCGTTGGGCAGGAACGCCTCGCAGTGCTCCAGGTCGGCCAGGCCGGACAGGTCCCACGCGCCCGTCTCGTCCCAGCCGACGTCGGCGAAGATGCGGGTGCCCACGCGGGCGGCCTGCGCGATCCACGGCGCGCCGCGCCCGGGGGTGAGGGAGGCCACGGCGGCCCGCGAGCGCGGTGGCCGGTCGGCGGCCGCCTCCTGGCGGAGGACGGCCTCGGTGGGCGGCTCGTGCCCGTGGGAGACCATGGTCCGCTCGCCCTCGTAGGCCATGGAGACCGTGACCGGGGAGTGCCAGCCGGGTACGGTCCGCGAGGCCGAGAGGTCGATGCCCTCGCCCTGTTCCAGCGCGTCCCAGCAGTACTCGCCGTAGTGGTCGTCGCCGAAGGCCGCGGCGAGGGCGGTGCGCAGGCCGAGCCGGGCCAGGGCGGTGGCCATGTTGGCGACCCCGCCGGGGCTCGAGCCCATGCCCCGGGCCCAGGACTCGGTGCCGCGCACCGGCGCCGAGTCCAGGCCGGTGAAGATGATGTCGAGGAAGACCGTGCCGGTGAGGTAGACGTCCCAGGGCGGGTCGCCGGGGGCGCGCAGCGCGGCGAGCGGGTCGACCTGGGTCTGGCAGCGCGCTGCCTGGGTGAGGTGTTCCGGTTCCTCTCCGGTGAGGGTGTGCGACGGCGTCACGGTGCGCTCCCTGGCGTGGTGCGGTTCTGGCCAGTGTGCACCAGGTCACGCACCGGTATCCCGTGCGGCGCCGGTCACCAGCGGGGCATCACCGGTGTCCGCCAGTCCGGTTCGGCCCTGCGCATGGCCGCCGCGTCGTCGCGGTCGCGCAGCGAGCCGTCGTCCTCGGCCCACCTCCGGTGCAGCCGGTCCAGCGCGCCGCGGTCCAGTTCGACGCCGAGGCCGGGCGCGTCGGACACGGCGACCCGGCCGCCCGCGAAGGCGAGCCGCTCGGTGAGGACGTCCTCGGACTGCCAGGGGTAGTGGGAGTCGCAGGCGTGGTGCAGGTCCGGGACGGTGGCCGCGACCTGGGTCATCGCGGCGAGGCTGATGCCGAGGTGGGTGTTGGAGTGCATGGACACCCCGACGCCGAAGGCGGCGCAGATCGCGGCGAGCTGCCGGGTGTTGCGCAGGCCGCCCCAGTAGTGGTGGTCGGAGAGGACGACCTGCACGGCGTCCTTCGTGAACGCCTCCTTGATCTCGCCGAAGGTGGTGACGCACATGTTGGTGGCGAGCGGGATGTCCGTGCCGGCGGCCACCTCTGCCATGGCGGGCGTGCCGAGCGTCGGGTCCTCCAGGTACTCCAGGACGTCGCCGAGTTCCTTCGCGACCTTCAGCGAGGTCTCCACGGACCAGGCGCCGTTGGGGTCGAGCCGCAGCGGGTGGCCGGGGAAGGCCTCGGCGAGGGCGCGGACGGCGGCGATCTCCTCGTCGGGCGGGAAGACGCCGCCCTTGAGCTTGAACGAGCCGAAGCCGTGCAACTCCTGGAGCCGGCGCGCCTGTGCCACCACGCCGGCCGGGTCGAGCGCGGCACCCCACGGGTCCGGCTCGGCGGGGACGCCCGCCGGGTGCCGGTCCCACTTGTAGAAGAGGTAGGCGCTGTACTCGACGGCGTCCCGCACCTTGCCGCCGAGCAGCGCGTGCACGGGCAGCCCGAGCGCCTTGCCCTGGGCGTCGAGGCAGGCGACCTCGAAGGCGGACAGCACGGACAGCCGGAGCTTGTCGGCGCTCTGCACACCGCGCAGCCCGCCGGCGTCCACCTCCCCCTGCACCCGGGACTCGTCGACACCGAGGTCGATCTCGAACAGGCCGTTCACATCCATGACCGAGCGCCCGGTGAGTCGCTCGGCGAGCGGCCGGGCCAGTTCCAGGTACTTGGTGTCGCCGTAGGTCTCGCCGAGCCCGGTGATCCCGTCGGCGGTGACGAGTTCCACGATCAGCCGGGGGGTGTACGGCTGGTGCACGCCCTGGGTGTTGAGCAGCGGCGGGTCGGCGACCAGGATCGGGGTCAGCCGCACCTCGGCGATGGTCAGGTCACGGGTCACAGGGAGGCTCCTACGAGGTCGAGTCCGGCGGTGAGGAGGGCCTTCAGGTCGGCGAGGTCGGCGGGCGCGGGATCGATGAGCGGGGCGCGCACGGGCCCGACGGGCTGGCCGCGCAGCCGGGCCGCCGCCTTCACCAGGGACACGGCGTATCCGGGTGCGCGGTCGCGGAGTTCGACGAACGGGACGTAGAAGGCGCGCAGCAGCTTGTCGACGGTGCCGTGGTCCCCGTCCCGGAGCGCGGCGAAGAAGACGCCGGCGACCTCGGGGGCGAAGGCGTGCACGGCGGAGGAGTAGGCGGGGACACCGACGGCGGCGTAGGCGCGGGCCTGGATCTCGGCGGTGGCGGCGCCGTTGAAGAAGAGGAAGCCGTCGGGGGCGGCCAGGGTGAGGCGCTGGAGCCGGTCGAGGTCGCTGTGGCCGTCCTTGACCCCGATGACGTTCGGGATGCGGGCGATGCGCCGCAAGGTGTGGGCGGTGTAGGCGACTTGGCCGCGCTGGTAGGCGATCAGCGGCAGCCGGGTGCGGGCGGCGAGCTGTTCCAGCTGGGCGGCGAGGCCGTCCTGCGGGGCCTCGGTCAGGTAGTGCGGCAGGACGAGCAGGGCGTCGGCGCCGGCCTCCTCGGCGATCCGCGCGAACCGGGCGGCCTGCGCCCAGCCGTATCCGGTGCCGGCGACCACGGGCACCCGGCCGGCCGCCTCCTGGACGGTGGCGGTGACGACCGTCCGGTACTCGTCCTCGTCCAGCGAGAAGAACTCGCCGGTGCCGCAGGCCGGGAAGACGGCGCCGGGCCCGGCGGCGAGCCGGCCGGCGACATGGGCGCGGAAGCCGTCGGGGTCGAGGGTGCCGTCGTCGTGGAAGGCGGTGAGCGGGAAGGAGAGCACGCCCCGCGCCATCCCCTCCCGCAGCCGTCGCGCCACGTCCTGCGGAGCCGGGTCGCCGCCCACCTGGACCATCTCCTCTTATGAATAGCGTCTACATATGAGAACAGAGGCTAGACGCTCCTACCCCCTTCCACCACCCCCAAACGCGACCGTGGCCCGGATCACACCCACCGGACTTCTTCCGGAACCGCGTGCTTGATACAACTTGCTCGCGCGTTCCCGTCCCTCGACGGCCGTCGCCCAACCCCCTTTTCCGAGCCGCTCCTTCCGCCTGCCCTGGGAACGCCCGTGTCCGCCCCCCGCACCCTGCCCTGGCCCCTCGTCGCCCTGTTCACGGCCGGGTACCTCGCCCCGTACCTGCTGCCCACCACCGTCGGCAGACTCGCCGCCGGGCTCCCGCTCACCGCCACCCAGGCCGGTGCCGTCGGCAGCGCCCTGCTGCTCGCTTCGGCGACGGCCGGCTTCCTGCTGGCCTCCCGCGTCGACCGGACCGGCCCGCGCACCCTCGCCCGCGCCGGCCTCGCGCTCGCCGCCCTCGGCTACGGCGGCGCCGCCCTCACCACCGTCGTACCGGCCGTCGTCGCGGGCGCGGTGATCGGCGGCCTCGGGTCGGGAACGGTGACGGCGGTGGCCGCGAGCGGCATCGCCGCCGTGGGGGTCCCCCCGCACGAGGGCGTCCGAGCGTGGGCGCGGGATCCGCACCGGGTCACCACGCTGGGCCTGCTCGGCGTCTCCGCCCTCGCCGGCGCCCTGTACCTGACGATCCCCCACCTCGGGCCCGGCCACGGCCTGCCGCTGGCCGCGATCGCCCTGACCGCGCTCGCCGTCTGGCCGCTCACCGGCCGCCTGCCCGCCCGTACGGCCCCGGCCCGCAGGGCCCCCGGGTACGACCGTCTCCCCCACCCCCGGGCCGGGCTCCTCCTGGCCGCCGCGATGCCCTTCTGGTCCCTCGCCCAGAACGCCCTGTGGGGTGTCAGCGGGCGCATCGGCCTCGACCAGGCTCACCTCACCGAGGTCACCGTCGGCGCGGTCTTCGCGGTCGCGCTCGGCGCCGGGCTCCTCGGCGTCGTCGGCGCGGGCGCGCTCGGCCCGCGGCTGGGCCGGGCGCTGCCCATCGGCGCCGGTACGGCCCTCATCGCGGGCTGCATCGCGCTCAGCGCGGCGGCGGCCGGCCTGCCGGCGTTCGCGGCGGGCGAGATCGCCTGGAACCTGCTCTACCCGGTCGTGCTGTCGTACCTCATCGCCCTGGCCGCGTCCCTGGACCCGCGCGGCCGCTGGACGGTCCTGGTCGGCTCGGCGTCCTCCCTGGGCACGGCGGCGGGCCCGCTGACCGGCAGCGTGCTGGCGGACCGGGCGGGCTTCCCGGGGATGGGGCTGGCGCTCGCCGCGGGGCTGCTGCTGGTCGCCGTACCGCTGACGGCGGTGGCGCTGCGGACCGGCAGGCGCACCCTGCCGGTCGCCGGACTCCCGGTGCTGGAGGTCCCGGTGGAGACGCCCGTCGTGCCCGTCCGGCGCGCCTACGACACCGCGTCCCCGAACCTGTAGGCGTCGACCTCGGCCAGATACCGGGCCCTGCGCTCCTCGTCGTCCTCCAGGAAGGAGGCGAGGAAGGAGTTGCGGGCCAGCTCGCGCAGCCGTTCCTCGTCGAGGCCCAGCGCCGAGCGCACCGCGTCGAAGTTGTCGCCCGCGTACCCGCCGAAGTACGCCGGGTCGTCGGAGTTGACCGTGCACAGCAGACCGGCGTCGAGCATGGCCGGCAGCGGGTGGTCGGCGAGGGTGTCCACGGCGCGCAGCCGGACGTTGGAGAGCGGGCACAGGGTCAGCGGCACCCGCTCCCGCACCAGCCGCTCGACCAGCGCCGGATCCTCCATGCAGCGCAGGCCGTGGTCGACGCGCTCCACGCCGAGCACGTCCAGCGCCTCGGTGATGTACTCCGGCGGGCCCTCCTCGCCGGCGTGCGCGACCCGGCGCAGCCCGAGCGCGGCGGCGGCCTCGTACACCTCCCGGAACTTCACCGGCGGATGCCCGACCTCGGCGGAGTCCAGGCCGACACCGGTGATCCGGTCCAGGTACGGCTTCGCGGCCTCCAGGGTGGCGAGGGCCGACTCGGCGGACTCGTCGCGCAGGAAGCACATGATCATCCTGGTGGAGACGCCGTGGTTCGCCTCGCCGGCGCCCAGCGCCCGCCACAGCCCCTCCACGACCGTGCCCATGGCCACGCCCCGGGCCAGGTGGGCCTGCGGGTCGAAGAAGATCTCCGCGTGCCGCACGCCCTGCGCGGCGGCCCGGGCGAGATAGGCGTCGGCCAGGTCGGCGAAGTCCTGCTCGGTGCGCAGGACGGCCATCAGCTCGTAGTAGAGGTCCAGGAAGGACTGGAGGTCCTCGAACTGGTAGGCCTTGCGCAGGGCGTCGGTGTCCGCGTACGGAAGGGTCACACCATTGCGGGCGGCCAGCTCGAACGCCAGCTCGGGCTCCAGGGTGCCTTCGATGTGGAGGTGCAGTTCTGCTGTGGGGAGGGGCATCAAAGCATCGTACGGGTGGTTTACCGCCGTTTCGGAACCGGCACCCGCAGCAGGTCATAGGCCACGGTCAGCTCGCCCTCGAAGCCGGCCGCCCGTGCCTGCCGCTCGAACTCCTCGGGTTCGGTGTAGCGCTGGCTGAAGTGGGTGAGGACCAGGTGCCGCACGCCGGCGTCCCGGGCCACGGCGGCGGCCTGCCCGGCCGTCAGGTGCCCGTGCTCGACGGCGAGTTCGACGTCCTCGTCGAGGAACGTGGACTCGATGACGAGCAGGTCGCAGCCCTCCGCGAGCGCGTGCACGCCGTCGCAGAGCCGGGTGTCCATGACGAACGCGAACCGCTGCCCGCGCCGCACCTCGCTGACGTCCTCCAGGGTTACGTCCCCGAGCCGGCCGTCGCGCTGGAGACGGCCCACGTCCGGGCCCCTGACGCCGTGCGCGGCGAGCCGCTCGGGCAGCATGCGGCGGCCGTCGGGTTCGATCAGCCGGTAGCCGTAGGACTCGACGGGGTGCGAGAGCCGGCGGGCCTCCAGGGTGTACGAGCGGGTCACCGCGAGGATGCCGTCGGCGGCGACCGGGGCCTCGGTGAGGCCGACCGTCTCCCGGTAGGCGGTCGCGTAGCGCAGGCGGTCGAAGAAGCGCTGACCAGAACGCGGATAGTGCGCGGTGACCTCGTGCGGCACCCGGTCCAGGTTGATCCGCTGGATGACGCCCGCGAGACCGAGGGAGTGGTCGCCGTGGAAGTGCGTGACGCAGATCCGGTTCAGGTCGTGGGCGGCGACCCCGGCGCGCAGCATCTGCCGCTGCGTGCCCTCGCCGGGGTCGAACAGGATGCCCTCGCCGTCCCACCTCAGCAGGTAGCCGTTGTGGTTGCGGTGCCGGGTCGGGACCTGGCTGGCGGTGCCGAGGACCACCAGTTCACGTACGGACACGGTTGCTCACCCGGGGGGCCACTGGAGGCCGCGGCCGCCGAGGACGTGCGCGTGGGCGTGCCAGACGGTCTGGCCGGCGCCGCTGCCCGTGTTGAAGACGACGCGGTAGCTGTCGAGCTTCTCCTCGTCGGCGACGGCCTGGGTCTCGCGCAGGACGTCGGCGGCGAGTTCCGGCGCCCCGGCGGCGAGGGCCGCCGCGTTCTCGTAGTGGGCCTTGGGGATCACCAGGACGTGGGTCGGGGCCTGGGGGTTTATGTCCCGGAAGGCTACGGTCGTGTCCGTCTCGCGGACGATCGTCGCCGGGATCTCCCCCTTGACGATCTTGCAGAACAGGCAGTCGTCCTGCGGTTCTCCGGCCATGCGCTGCGCTCGCTTTCACCGATGATCAATGTGGTTGGCATGGTAGTCGTTCGGCTGCGGCTCGTCCGTGGCTCGTCGCGCGGTTCCCCGCGCCCCTCACGCCGGCATGTCCGGCGGAGATTTCGCGGGGCTGGTCTCCAGTGCCTCCAGCGCGAGCCTGACGGCCTCGTCCAGCTGGGCGTCCCGGCCCGCTGCCCAGTCCTGCGGGGTCTGGACGACCTCCACGTCCGGGTCCACGCCGTGGTTCTCCACGTCCCAGCCGACGCCCTCCAGCCACATCGCGTACTTCGGCTGGGTGACCAGGGTGCCGTCGACCAGGTGGTAGCGGCTGTCGATGCCGATGACACCGCCCCAGGTGCGGGTGCCGACGACCGGGCCGATACCGAGGGCCTTGATGGCCGCGTTGACGATGTCGCCGTCGGAGCCGGAGAACTCGTTGGCGACGGCGACGACCGGGCCGCGCGGTGCGTCGAGGGGGTAGCTGGTGGGGCGCATGCCGCGCGGGATGTCCCAGCCGATGATCCGGCGGGCCAGCTTCTCGACCACGAGCTGGGAGGTGTGGCCGCCGCGGTTCTCCCGGACGTCGACCACCAGGCCCTCGCGGGCCACCTCGACGCGCAGGTCGCGGTGGATCTGGGCCCAGCCGGGGGCCTGCATGTCGGGGACGTGGAGGTAGCCGAGGCGGCCGGCGGAGGCCGCGTGGACGTGGGCGCGGCGGTCGGCCACCCAGGCGTGGTAGCGCAGGGGTTCCTCGTCGGCGATCGGGACAACAACGGTGTGGCGCGGCTCGCCGCCGCCGGCCGGGGAGACGGTCAGTTCGACGGGGTGGCCGGCGGTGCCCACGAGCAGCGGGCCGGGGCCCGTCACCGGGTCCACGGGATGGCCGGCGACCGCGATGATCGCGTCCCCGGGGCGGACCGCGACCCCGGGTGCGGCGAGCGGGGAGCGGGCGTCCGGGTCGGAGGTCTCCGAGGGGAGGATCCGGTCGATGCGCCAACTGCCGTCCGCGTGGCGGGAGACGTCGGCGCCGAGCAGGCCCTGCCGGGGGCCGCCGGAGCCGCCGCGCGGGATGACGTAGGCGTGCGAGGTGCCGAGTTCGCCGTGCAGCTCCCACAGCAGGTCGACCAGGTCGCTGTGGGTGGCGAGCCGGCCGAGCAGCGGGCGGTAGCGGTCCAGGACGCCGGCCCAGTCGGTGCCGCCGAGGTCGGGCCGCCAGAAGTGGTCGCGCATGAGCCGGCCGGTCTCGTCGTACATCTGCCGCCACTCGGCGGCCGGGTCGACGGTCTGCCGGACGCGGGCGAGGTCGACGGTGACGCTGCTGTCGCCGTCGTCCTCGGTGCCGGTGCGGCGGTCGCTCGGGACGACCCGCAGGCGGCCGTCGCTCCACAGCAGGACGCGTTTGCCGTCGCCGCTGACCTCGAAGTGGTCGGCGGTGGAGGAGAGGTGCTCCAGGCGGCGCTGGGCCAGGTCGTAGCGCTCCAGCTCGCTGTGCGGCTCGGGGTCCTCCGGGTGCGCGCGGGAGGCGCCGAGGACGCCCTCCACGGGGTGGCGCAGCCAGAGGACGCCGTCCTTGGCGGCCCGCAGCGTGGTGTAGCGGCCGGCCTCCACCGGGAACGGCACGATCCGGTCGGCGAGCCCTTCGAGGTCGATCCGGGTGGCCGGGGTGCCCTCGCTGTCGGGGGTCTCGTCCTTGTCGGGGGCCTCGAACGGGCGGCCGTGGCGCTGCGGGCCGAACGGCGAGGGGGTGGTGGCGGCCAGGGTGATCAGGTGCGGGCGGGCACCGACCACGAACGCGAGGTCGAAGGCGTGCTCGTCGTAGACCGGGTCGAAGGCGCGGTTGGAGAGGAACGCGAGGTGCTTGCCGTCGAGGGTGAAGGCGGGCGCGTAGTCCTGGAAGCGCAGCGGGGTCGCCTCGGTGACCGAGAGGTCGGTGGTGTGGGCGATGCGCAGCTGGGAGAGCGGGCGGGGGCCGGGGTGGGCCCAGGCGAGCCAGGCGGAGTCGGGCGAGAAGGCCAGGCCGAAGACCTCGCCGTCGTCGCTGCGGTCGACCTCGCGGACCTCGCCGGTCTCGCGTTCGACCATGAGCAGCCTGCCGTCGTGCGCGGCCACGGCGGCCCGGCTGCCGTCGGGGGCCACGGCCAGCTCCAGGACCCGGCCGAGCTGTCCGGCGGCGAGCCGGCGCGGCGGGGCGCCGGGCACGGTGCCGGTCGCGGGAGAGAACTCCAGGGCGTCCTCGCCCTCGGCGTCCGTCACCCACACCACCCACTCCTCGCCCTCTGCGCGGAAGGCGCGCGGCATCCGGGCGCGCACGCCGGGGGTGGCGGCCAGGGCGCGGGCCGGGCCGGAGCGGTGGGTGACCCAGTGGATCCCGCCGCGCACGCAGACGGCGCTGCCGCGCGCGGTGTGGTCGGGGGACGCCGCGTCGAACCAGTGGGCGGCGTTCACCGGGCGGGGCCGCAGATCGATCCGTGGCCCGCCCAGCCGCACCTCCAGCCGGCGCGGCTCGGCACCCTCCAGGTCGTCCAGCAGCCAGAGTTCACCGGCCGAGCCGTAGACCACCCGGGTGCCGTCACCGGCGGCGTGCCGGGCGTAGAAGCCGTCGAGTGGCGAGTGCCGGCGCAGGTCGGAGCCGTCGGCGAGGGAGGAGTAGAGCGCGCCGGTGCCCTCGTGGTCGGAGAGGAAGGCGATCCGGTCCCCCGCCCACACCGGGCACTCGATGTTCCCGGCGATGTCCTCGTGCAGCCGGACGAACGCGCCGCTGCCGTCCCGGTCGATCCACAACTTGCCCGCCGTACCGCCCCGGTAGCGCTTCCAGTGGGCGGCCTCGCGGCCCATCGGCGCGGACAGCAGCACGGTGGCCGGCCCGAGGGCCACATCGCCGACCGGGCCGTACGGCAGGGTCTCGGCCGGTCCGCCGTCCAGCGGGACGGCGTGCGCCCAGCTGTGCCGGGAACTGGGCCGGCCGTGCGCGCCGAGCGCGAGCACCCGCCCGTCGGGGGTCCAGCCGAGCACCTCGGTACGGCGGTTGCCCCAGTACGTCAGCCGCCGGGCGGGGCCCCCGTCGACCGGGGCGACGTGCACCTCGGGGGCGCCGTCCCGGGTGGAGGTCCAGGCGAGGTGTCGTCCGTCCGGCGATATCCGGGGCCGGGTCACCGGCGTGTTGTCGGCGCTGACCCGCCAGGCCCGGCCGCCGTCCAGCGGGGCGAGCCACACGTCGTCCTCGGCGACGAAGGCCACCAAGTCGCCGTGCGGATGGGGGAATCGGAGATAGGCGGACGTTCCGGTTTCCGTGGTTCCCGTCGAAGCACCCTGAGTCACCCCGTCACTCTACGCAGCGACCGGTGTGCCCCGCTGCCGGTTTCGGATCACTTGCCCTGCACGGGCCAGACGGTCCGCGTGACGGTGACGGTCACGGTCACCTCCGGCTTCGGCTGTCCCCCGGTCGGCGGGCGGTACGTCGGCCCGGGCGTCGCCGCGCAGTTGCCGAGCCCGTCGGCGTGGAACACCCGCCGGCCACCGACCTCGGCCGTCAGGTCACCGCGCACGCAGGCGCCGTCGACGGCCTTGGTCACCAGCCCGGCGACGACGATCTTCCGCCCGTCGTCCGTCTCGCCCTGGCAGTCGACGGAGACGACGGTGCTCTCGGTCGGCGCGGGCGAGGTGCCGCGCGTGCGGTCGTCGCCCTGGCGCCCGGTGCAGGTCAGCCAGGCGACGTTCACGTGCCGGTGCTCCAGCGCGGCGGTCGCGGTCCGGTCGGTGGTGTAGGCGACGGTCGCGGACCCGAGCCCGCCCGGCTGACACGCCGTGACGGCACCCGCGCCCACCCCGACGAGCCCCACCACGGCCACCGCGCGCACCCCGCGCCGTATCCGCCTCGATACGCCCATACACGGCAGCGTGCCACCGGCCCGAACGGTGCGGAAGACCGCATACGGCCACTCACTCGTTCGGGGTGCGCCCCCGGAAGGGGCGCGGGAACCGCGCGCCCAGCCGCACCGGTGCCGCGGGCGACGGACGGCCGTCACCGCGCCCCGGCGGGGCGCGCCGTCAGCCGCGCAGCAGCAGCCACTCCTGGAGTTCGACGAGGTTGCCCTCCGGGTCCTTGAGGTGGGCCACGCGCATGCGGTCGGTCATGGGGGCCGGGCCGTGCAGCAGGACCGCGCCGCGGCCGGTGATCGCGGCGCAGTAGGCGTCGAGGTCGTCCACGCGCAGGACGACCAGCGAGCGGTGCCCGGTGGCGGTGTCGCCCAGTTCGTCCAGGACCTCGGCCATCATCGCGCGGTCCTGCAGCGCGATCCCGGCGGAGCCGGTGTGCGGACTGAACTTCTCGTACGGGCCGCGGGCCGCCCCGGACTGCGGCTTCAGGCCGAGGACGTCGGCGTAGAAGCGGTAGCAGGCGGCGAAGTCGGTGACGAGCAGCCGGACTTGTGCCAGTTCCAAGGTGTCCCCCGGGGAGTCAGGACCAGCGGCCGGTACGGCCCAGCAGCAGGGCCGCGGCGGCGGTGCCGGCGGTGGAGGTGCGCAGGACGGTGGGGCCGAGGACGTAGGGCTGCGCGCCCGCCTCCGCGAAGAGCGCCAACTCCTCCGGCGAGACGCCGCCTTCGGGGCCGACGACCAGCACGATCTCGCCCTCGGCGGGCAGTTCGGCGGTGGCCAGGCGCGCGTCGCCGCTCTCGTGCAGCACGGCGGCGAAGTCCGCCCGGGCGAGCAGGGCGCCCACCTGCTTGGTCGTCGCCGCGTCCGCGACCTCGGGGAAGCGGACCCGGCGGGACTGCTTGCCGGCCTCGCGGGCGGTGGCCCGCCACTTGCCGAGGGCCTTCAGCCCGCGCTCGCCCTTCCACTGGGTGATGCAGCGGGACGCCTGCCAGGGCACGATCGCGTCGACGCCGACCTCGGTCATCGTCTCGACGGCCAGTTCGCCGCGGTCGCCCTTGGGCAGGGCCTGGACGACGGTGATACGCGGGCTGGCCGGCGGCTCCTCGTGCACGGACTCCAGGTCCGTGACGACCAGCCGGTCCTTGCCCTCGGCGGCCTTGACGACGCCCTCCGCCCAGCGTCCGCGCCCGTCGGTGAGGACCACGTCCTCGCCCGGCCGCAGCCGCTTCACGGACACGGCGTGCCGGCCCTCGGGGCCGTCGAGCACGAAATCCGGCCCGATCCGGTCGAGTCCTTCGAACCGGTCGACGACGAAGACGGGCGCGGTCATCGCGGGTCACCTCCGGCTCGCTGCGGGTCCGACAACGCTGTCCCGGCCTCGGCGAGTTCGGCCGCCAGCACCTCCACCAGCCGTCCGGCGGGCAGTTCCCGGGCCATCCGGTGGCCCTGCCCCGCCCACAGCGCCATGCCCTGCGCGTCCCCGGCCTTGGCGGCGGCCTTGCGCAGCGGGGAGGTGAGGTGGTGGATCTCCGGGTAGGCGGCGGGCGCGTACGGGCCGTGCTCGCGCAGGAAGCGGTTGACCAGTCCGCGGGCCGGGCGGCCGGAGAAGGCGCGGGTCAGCTCGGTGCGCGCGAACAGGGGGTTGGTCAGCGCCTGTTTGTGCAGGGCGTGCGCGCCGGACTCGGGGGTGGCGAGGAAGGCGGTGCCCAGCTGGGCCGCGCACGCGCCCGCCGCGAGGACGGCGGCGATCTGACTGCCGCGCATGATGCCGCCGGCCGCGACGACCGGGATGCGGACGGCCTCCCGGACCTGCGCGATCAGCGCCAGCAGTCCGATGCCGGAGCCGTCGTTCTCCGGCAGGTCCCGGTGGGTGCCGTGGTGTCCGCCGGCCTCCGCGCCCTGGGCGATCACCGCGTCCGCGCCGGCCCGCTCGACCGCGCGGGCCTCCTCGGCGGTGGTGGCGGTGACCAGGGTGTAGGTCCCCGCCCGGCGGAAGGTGTCGAGCACCTCCCGGCTCGGCACGCCGAAGTGGAAGGAGACCACCGGCACCGGGTTGTCGAGGAGGACGGCGAGCTTGGCATCGTAGCCGTCGTCCCGGCCGCTGTCCGGGTCGCCCAGCTCGGTCTCGTACCAGGAGGCCTCGCCGGCCAGCTGGTGCGCGTACACCTCCACCGCGCCGGACTCGGCGTGCTCCGGCTGCGGCATGAACACGTTCACGCCGAACGGCCGGTTCGTGAGCCCCCGCAGCTGCTTGATCTCCTGGTACATGCCGTCGGCGGTCTTGTACCCGGCAGCGAGGAACCCGAGGCCACCGGCCTCGGAGACGGCGGCGGCGAGCTGCGGGACGGAGACGCCGCCCGCCATGGGGGCCTGCACGATCGGGTGGGGGAAGAGATCGGTCAGCGCGGAGGACATGACCGCATGTTGTCACGTCCTCCGAACAAGTCCGAATCCGGGCGTCCCCCGGCATAGGACACCGGCATAGAGGGTGCGGGAGCACCCCCTACGCCCGGATTCAGCGCCCGTTGAAGGCGTCCTTCAGCCGCGAGAACAGCCCCTGCTGACCCGGCTGGAACTGGCCCTGCGGGCGCTCCTCGCCGCGGAGCTTGGCCAGCTCGCGCAGCAGTCGCTCCTGCTCGGGGTCCAGCTTGGTCGGGGTGGTCACCTCGACGTGCACGATCAGGTCGCCCCGGCCGCCGCCGCGCAGATGCGTGACACCCCGGTTGTGCAGCGGGATGGACTGGCCGGACTGGGTACCGGGCCGGATGTCGACCTCCTCCATGCCGTCCAGCGTCTCCAGCGGCACCTTCGTACCGAGGGCCGCCGCCGTCATCGGGATCGTGACCGTGCAGTGCAGGTCGTCGCCGCGCCGCTGGAACATCGGGTGCGGCAGCTCGTGGATCTCGACGTACAGGTCGCCGGCCGGACCGCCGCCGGGGCCGACCTCGCCCTCGCCGGCGAGCTGGATCCGCGTGCCGTTGTCCACACCGGCCGGGATCTTCACGGTGAGCGTGCGGCGGGAGCGGACCCGGCCGTCGCCGGCGCACTCCGGGCACGGGGTCGGCACGACCGTGCCGAAGCCCTGGCACTGGGGGCAGGGACGCGAGGTCATGACCTGGCCCAGGAAGGACCGGGTGACCTGGGAGACCTCACCGCGGCCGCGGCACATGTCACACGTCTGCGCGGACGTGCCCGGGGCCGCGCCCTCACCGTTGCAGGTGTTGCAGACGACCGCGGTGTCGACCTGGATGTCCTTGGTCGTCCCGAAGGCCGCCTCGTCCAGCTCGACCTCGATCCGGATCATCGCGTCCTGGCCGCGCCGGGTGCGCGAGCGCGGCCCGCGCTGCGACGCCGTGCCGAAGAACGCGTCCATGATGTCGGAGAAGTTGCCGAAGCCGCCGGCGCCGAAGCCGCCCGCGCCCGCGCCGCCCGACTGGGAGAGCGGGTCGCCGCCGAGGTCGTAGACCTGCTTCTTCTGCGGGTCCGACAGCACCTCGTAAGCGGCGTTGATCTCCTTGAACCGCTCCTGGGTCTTCGGATCGGGGTTGACGTCCGGGTGCAGCTCGCGCGCGAGCCGACGGAACGCCTTCTTGATCTCATCCTGCGACGCGTCGCGGCGCACGCCGAGAACGGCGTAGTAGTCCGTGGCCACTTACGACTCCGCCAGGATCTGTCCGACGTACCGTGCCACTGCGCGTACCGCTCCCATCGTTCCCGGGTAGTCCATGCGGGTCGGTCCGACCACGCCGAGCTTGGCAACCGCCTCGCCGCCCGAACCGTAGCCGACCGACACGACGGAGGTGGAGTTGAGTCCCTCGTGGGCGTTCTCGTGACCGATACGCACGGTCACGCCCGGTTCCTTCGCCTCGCCCAGGAGCTTGAGGAGCACGACCTGCTCCTCCAGGGCCTCCAGGACGGGCCGGATCGTGAGGGGGAAGTCATGTCCGAAGCGGGTGAGATTGGCGGTACCGCCGATCATCAGCCGCTCCTCGTTCTCCTCCACCAGTGTCTCCAGCAGAGTGGAGAGCACCGTGGAGACCGTACCGCGGTCCTCCGGCTCGAAGGCCTCCGGCAGGTCCTCGACCAGCTTCGGCACATCGGTGAACCGGCGGCCCGCGACCCGGCTGTTGAGCCGCGCCCTGAGGTCCGCGAGCGAGGACTCGCCGAACGGCGCCGGGCAGTCGACCATACGCTGCTCGACCCGTCCGGTGTCCGTGATCAGCACGAGCATCACGCGCGCGGGAGCCAGCGAGAGCAGCTCCACGTGCCGGACGGTGGACCGGGTCAGCGACGGGTACTGGACCACGGCGACCTGCCGGGTCAGCTGCGCCAGCAGCCGCACCGTGCGCGCCACGACGTCGTCCAGGTCGACGGCGCCCTCCAGGAAGTTCTGGATGGCCCGCCGCTCGGGCGCGCTCATCGGCTTCACGCCCGCCAGCTTGTCCACGAACAGCCGGTAGCCCTTGTCCGTGGGGATCCGCCCCGCGCTGGTGTGCGGCTGGGCGATGTACCCCTCGTCCTCCAGGGCCGCCATGTCGTTGCGGACGGTCGCCGGGGAGACCCCGAGGTTGTGCCGCTCGGTCAGGGCCTTCGACCCGACCGGCTCCTCGGTGCCGACATAGTCCTGGACGATGGCGCGCAGTACCTGAAGCCTGCGTTCACTCAGCATTCGCGCGCACCTCCAGCATGTCGTCCCCTCGTCCCTTCGGGTCGTCGGCCTGGCACTCTTCGCATGCGAGTGCCAACGTTCCCCGGCCCAGTGTACGGCTGTCGGGTACACACTGGGCAAGGTCGGGCCCCGGTACGGGGTCGTACCGCTAGCGTCGCCGCTATGACCGTGACTTGGGAAGAGCTGGGGTGGGAACGGCTGACCGCCGGGGTGGGGCGGTGCCGGCTGCCCGGCTGGGACTGCACGGCGGGGCTGGTCCTCGGGGAGGGTACGGCGCTCCTCGTGGACGCCGGGTCGAGCCTGGCGGAGGGGGCCCGGCTGCGCGCGGCGGCCGAGGAGCTGGCGGGCGGCCGTGTGACCCATCTCGCGCTCACCCACCCCCACTTCGACCACGTGTTCGGCGCGTCCGTGTTCGCCGGGGCGGAGGTGTTCGCGGCGGTGGGCCTGGACGCGGCGCTGGCGTACGACCGCGAGGAGCTGCGCCTGGACGCGGTCAGGAACGGGCTGCCGGTGGCGGACGCCGACGAGGCGGTGGACGCGCTCGTCCCGCCCGGCCACCTGGTCTCCGGCGAGTGGACCCTCGACCTCGGCGGCGGCCGGCAGGCGCTGCTGGCCAACGTGGGCCCCGGCCACACGGCGTACGACCTCGCGGTCCTGGTGCCGGGGGATCCGGAGGTGGTGTTCTGCGGCGACCTGGTGGAGGAGTCCGGCGAGCCCCAGGCGGGCCCGGACGCGGTCCCGGCCCGCTGGCCGGACGCCCTCGACCGGCTGCTGGCCCTCGGCGGCGAGGACGCGCTGTACGTACCCGGTCACGGAGCGGTGGTGGACGCGGGCTTCGTCCGCCGCCAACGGGACGCCCTGGCAACGCGGTTCGGCGTGATCTGAGCCCCTCCTCCCGCCCGGCACCGGCGTGTCGTACGCCCCGCCGCACGGCTTCTCCTATCGTCATCCGAATGCGCCCACCCGTCTCCCGCCACCGCCCTTCCCATGAGGGCCCTTCGGGCCCGCGCCCTCGTGTGTACTCCGCCGACCTGACCCCTCCCTGGAAGAAGCCGACGCCGGCACCGGAGGTTCCTGCCGAGCCCGGCCTGGTGGTGGAGGAGCCCGGCACCGGGTTCTGCGGGGCGGTGATCCGCTGCGAGGCCGGCACGGTGACCCTGGAGGACCGCTTCGGCAAGCACCGGGTGTTCCCGCTGGAGCCGCGCGGCTTCCTGCTGGAGGGCAGGGTGGTGACGCTGGTCCGGCCGTCCTCCTCGGCTCCGGTACGGCCCGCCCGCACGGCCTCCGGTTCGGTCGCCGTCCCCCAGGCCCGCGCGCGCGTGGCCCGTGCCGGCCGCATCTACGTGGAGGGCCGGCACGACGCCGAGCTGGTCGAGAAGGTGTGGGGCGACGACCTGCGCATCGAGGGCGTGGTCGTGGAGTACCTGGAGGGCGTGGACGACCTGCCGGCGATCGTCTCCGACTTCGCCCCGGGCCCCGACGCCCGCCTGGGCGTCCTGGTGGACCACCTGCTGCCCGGCACGAAGGAGTGGCGCATCGCGCAGTCGGTGACCAGCGAGCACGCCCTGGTGGTCGGCCACCCGTTCATCGACGTCTGGCAGGCGGTGAAGCCGGCGTCACTGGGCATCCCGGCGTGGCCGGCGGTGCCGAAGGGGCAGGACTGGAAGACCGGGGTGTGCCGGGCCCTGGGCTGGCCGTCGGAGAACACCGGCGCGGTGTGGCAGGCGATCCTGAAGCGCGTGGGCTCCTACAAGGACCTGGAGCCGGAGCTGCTGGGACGCGTGGAGGAGCTGATCGACTTCGTCACGGGCGGCGACGGGGCCTGACGCACTCGGGGCCGGCGGTCAACGGTCGGTCGTCCCCAGGGGTCGTCTCCGCAGCCCGGCCGGCGTTCCGGGGGATTCACCCGCCGGGGTGATCAGTCCACCAGGTCCCGTACCACCGCGTCCGCCAGCAGCCGCCCCCGCAGGGTCAGCACGGCCCGCCCCTCCCCGTACGGCCCCTCCTGGAGGAGTCCGTCCGCCAGGGCGCGCCGGGAGGCCGCGAGCCCCTCCTCCTTCAGCAGGGACAGCGGGACCCCTTCCCGCAGCCGCAGCTCCAGGAGGACGCGCTCGACGCGCCGGTCCTCGTCGGACAGCAGCTCACGGCCCGCGCCCGGGGAGCGGCCGGAGGCCAGGGCCGCCGCGTAGGCGCCCGGGTGCTTCACGTTCCACCAGCGGACCCCGCCCACGTGCGAGTGGGCCCCGGGGCCCGCGCCCCACCAGTCGGCGCCGCGCCAGTACAGCTCGTTGTGCAGGCAGCGGCCCGCCTCGGAGGTGGCCCAGTTGGAGACCTCGTACCAGTCGAAGCCCGCCGCGCTCAGCATCTCCTCCGCGATCAGGTACCGGTCGGCGTGCACGTCGTCGTCGGTCATCGGGACCTCGCCCCGCCGGATCCGGCGGGCGAGCTGCGTGCCCTCCTCGACGATGAGCGCGTAGGCGCTGACGTGGTCCGGGCCGGCGCCGAGGGCGGCCGCCAGGGACGCCCGCCAGTCGTCGTCGCTCTCCCCCGGCGTGCCGTAGATCAGGTCGAGGTTGACGTGCTCGAAGCCCGCCGCCCTCGCCTCCGCGACGCACGCCTCGGGCCGGCCGGGGGTGTGCGTCCGGTCGAGCACGCGCAGCACGTGCTGCCGCGCGCTCTGCATGCCGAAGGAGATCCGGTTGAAGCCGCCCTCGCGGAGGGTGGCCAGGTAGGCGGGGTCGACGGACTCCGGGTTCGCCTCCGTGGTGATCTCCGCGTCCGGCGCCAGTCCGAACTCGGCGCGGATCACCCCCAGCATCCGTACGAGATCGTCGGCGGCCAGCAGGGTCGGCGTACCGCCGCCCACGAAGACCGTGCGGACCTCGCGGGGGTCGTCGCCCAGCACCTTCCGCGCCAGCCGGATCTCGTCGGCCAGGGTGTCGGCGTAGTTGTCGCGGGAGGCGAGCACACCGCCGGTGCCGCGCAGCTCGGTCGCGGTGTAGGTGTTGAAGTCGCAGTAGCCGCAGCGGGTCGCGCAGTACGGGACGTGCAGGTAGAAACCGAGCGGGCGGCCTGCGGCCCCGGCGAGCGCGTGCGCGGGCAGCGCGCCGTCGGCGGGGACGGGCTCGCCGTCGGGGAGTGCGGAAGGCATGCCTTCCATTGTCCAGCACCGCGGGCGTTACTCCGCCTGGAGCACCAGCAGGGCCAGGTCGTCCTCGGGCAGGCCGCCGCCGAAGTCGTGGACCAGGCGGCGGATCCTTTCCGCGATCAGCTCGGCGCTCAGCCCGGAGCAGCCGGACAGGGCGCGGGCGAGCCCGTCGCCGTCGTCGAACTGGCGGCTGCCGGAGCGCCGCTCGGTGACCCCGTCGGTGACGCACAGCAGGCTGTCACCGGGCCGCAGCTCCAGGGTCTCGCTGGTGTACGTCTCGTCCTCCACGACGCCGAGCAGCGTCTGCGGGCGGGCGGCGGTGCGCACGGTGCCGTCGGGGCCGAGGACGAGCGGCAGCGGGTGGCCGGCGGAGGCCAGGGTGCAGCGGACCCCGCCGTCGTACGGCGTCAGCTCGCCGTACAGCAGGGACAGGAAGCGGGTCTGCGGGCCGTCGCCGGCGGCCATCGGCCGGCCGCCGGCGACCAGGGCGCGGGCGGCGGCGTCGGCGGCCTCGGTGGCGTCGTCCAGCAGGAGCTGGTTGAGGCGGTCCAGGACGTCGGCGACCCGGTAGCCCTCGCGGGCGAGGAGGCGCAGCCAGGGGCGGGCCAGCCCGATCACCACGGCGGCCTCCGGGCCCTTGCCCTGGACGTCGCCGACGGCGAAGCACCAGCGGCCGTCGCCCGCCGGGAACAGGTCGTAGAAGTCGCCGCTCGGGCCGCCCTTGTCGCAGGGCTCGTAGACGAGCGCGCTGCGCACGCCGGGGATCTCGGCGACCGCGCCGGGCAGCAGGCCGCGCTGCAGGACGGCGCTGATGGTGGCCTGGCGGGCGTACTGGCGGGCCGCGCCGATGGCGAGGGCGACCCGGCGGCCGAGGTCCTCCACCAGCCCGGTGACCTCGTCGGGGAAGCCGGTGGTCCCGCACCGGCCGATGACCAGCGTGCCGAGCGGCCGGCCGCCCGCGATCAGCCGGTACGACAGCGCCGTCCCGTGGACGCCCTGCGGGCCGAGGGCGTGGCCGGGCCAGGGATAGGGCTCGGGGCCGGAGCGCGGCCCGTCCGGCGGGCACGGCGGCTCCTTCTCCAGGGCGCACCGCAGTTCCTCGATGCGGGCCTCGCTGGCGTGCCAGACCCGGGCGGGCCCGCCGCCGGCGCCGCCGCGCACGGTCGCCTCGTCCTCCAGCCACACCGCGCACCAGTCGGCGAGCCGGGGCACGATCAGCTGGCCGGTGAGCGCGGCGACCAGGTTCTCGTCCAGCTGTCCGGCGAGCAGGTCGGAGGCCTCGGCGAGGAAGGACAGGGCGCCCCGGCCGAGCCAGTCCCGGTCGCCCTCGGCGCGCTGCGGCTGCGGGGCGAGGTGCTCGGCGACCCCCAGGGCGGGTTCGGGGCCGGGGCCGTCCAGGGCCTCGCCGCCGCCCGGGGGCAGCCGCGCCCAGACGGTCTTGGCACCGGCGCGGTAGGTGACGCCCCAGGACTCGGCGAGCGTGGCGACCAGGCGCAGGCCGCGCCCGTACTCGGGGGTGTCGTACGGCCCCTCGCCGCCCGTGGCGTCCCGCGGGGCCCGGGAGGGGTGCTGGTCGTGCACCTCGACCACGAACGCGCCGGTCTGCTCCAGCCGCCACTCGACGTGCACCTCCGTACCGGCGTGCACGACGGCGTTGGTGACCAGCTCGCTGACGACGGCCATGACGTCGTCGGCGAGCCGGGCGGAGACCCCGGGCGCCTCGGCCAGCGCGGCCCGCACCAGCGCGCGGGCCGACCCCGGGGCGAGGGGGCTCCCGGGCAGCGTGGCCCGTCCCCGTGTCTCACCGGGGTGGGTGCCGCCGCTCTCCCGCTGCGTCGGTATGGCCGCCATGTCCATGCGGCCAGGGTGACAGACCGGAGGCGCCCAGAAGCGTTGAGTTACTGAAGTGACCAGAAGAGGAAACGATTCGGGCACCGGCGAGCATCAAAGGGGCGGCGGGAAACCGCGTGACGAGCCACGGACGAGCCGCAGCCGCCGGCGGTCCCCCGCCGCCCCTCCGCAACCGCGCTACGCCTCGCGCGTCCCGGCGTACATCTCCTCGATGAGGTGCTTGTACTCCCGCTCCACCACCGGCCGCTTCAGCTTCAGGCTCGGCGTGATCTCCCCGTGCTCCACGTCGAGGTCCCGCGGCAGCAGCCGGAACTTCTTGATGGTCTGCCACTTCTGCAGTCCGGCGTTGAGCTCGCGCACGTACCCGTCGACCATCTCGACCGTCTGCGGCGCGGCGACGATCTCGGCGTACGACCTGCCCTCCAGCCCGTTCTCCTTCGCCCAGTCGAGGATGGCGAGCTCGTCCAGGGCGATGAGGGCGGTGCAGTAGTTCCGGTCGGCGCCGTGCACCAGGATGTTGGAGACGTACGGGCACACCGCCTTGAACTGGCCCTCGACCTCGGCCGGAGCGACGTACTTGCCGCCGGAGGTCTTGATGAGGTCCTTCTTGCGGTCGGTGATGCGCAGGTAGCCGTCGGGCGACAGCTCGCCGATGTCGCCGGTGTGGAACCAGCCGTCGGACTCCAGCACCTCGGCGGTCTTCTCGGGCTGCTGGTGGTAGCCCTCCATGATGCCGGGGCCGCGCAGCAGGATCTCGCCGTCGTCGGCGATGCGGACCTCGGTGCCGGGCAGCGGCTTGCCGACCGTGCCGGTGCGGTAGGCCTCGCCGGGGTTGACGAAGGAGGCGGCGGAGGTCTCGGTGAGGCCGTAGCCCTCCAGGATGTGGATGCCGGCGCCGGCGAAGAAGTAGCCGATCTCCGGGGCGAGCGCGGAGGCGCCGGAGACGCAGGCGCGCAGCCGGCCGCCGAAGGCCTCGCGGAGCTTGCCGTAGACGAGGGTGTCGGCGACCTTGTGCTTGGCGGCGAGCCCGAACGGCACGGCGGCGGTGCCGGTGCGCCGGAAGTTGTCCTGGCTGACCTTGGCGTACTCGCGGGCCACCTCGGCGGCCCACTGGAAGATCTTGTACTTGGCCGCGCCGCCCTCACGGGCCTTGACCGCGACGCCGTTGTAGACCTTCTCGAAGATGCGCGGCACGGCCGCCATGTACGTCGGCTGCACCACCGGCAGGTTCTCGATGATCTTGTCGACCCGGCCGTCGACGGCGGTGACGTGCCCGACCTCGATCTGGCCGGAGGTGAGCACCTTGCCGAAGACGTGCGCGAGCGGCAGCCACAGGTACTGCACGTCCTCGGCGCTGATCAGGCCGGTCGCGGCGGTGGCCCTCGCCATGTAGGACCAGTTGTCGTGCGGCAGGCGCACGCCCTTGGGGCGGCCGGTGGTGCCGGAGGTGTAGATGAGGGTGGCGAGCTGGTCCTTGGTGATCGCGCCGACCCGCTCCTTGATCAGCTGCGGGTGCTGCTCCAGGTAGGCGGTGCCGCGCTCCTCCAGCTCGGCGAGGGTGAGCACCCAGTCGCCGCTCTCGACGCCGGCCGGGTCGATGACCACGACCTTGGTCAGCGCGGGCAGCTCGGCGCGCTTCTCCACGGCCTTGGCGAGCTGGGCCGCGTCCTCGGCGATCAGCACCCGGCTCTCGGAGTCGGAGAGGATGAACGCCGACTCGTCGGCGTTGGTCTGCGGGTAGACGGTCGTGGTCGCGCCGCCGGCGCACATGATGCCGAGGTCGGCGAGGATCCACTCCACCCGGGTGGAGGAGGCGAGCGCCACCCGCTGCTCGGGCTGGACGCCCAGCTCGATGAGCCCGGCCGCGATCGCATACACCCGCTCGGCCGCCTGGCCCCAGCTGAGCGACTTCCACTCGTCGGGGCCCTGGCCGGAGGCCGGCGGCACGGGGTGGCGGTAGGCCTCGGCGTCCGGTGTGGCCGCCACGCGCTCCAGGAAGATGGCTGCCACGGACGGCGGACGGTTCTCGATCAAGGTCTGTGTATCGCTCACGACATCCTCCGGGGGCCCGCGACGGTGCGGCTGACTCGTGCGGCTGGGTTAACTCACGGTGGGGATTCAGGTTGTTGTTTAACTCGCGAGTAACTATCGAGCAGGCATCAGGGTAAGGGTCGACCGGCCCTTGCGTAAGGGGCTTCGGCCTGTCACTTTCCCCACCAGGTACACACAGGGGCCCGCCGCGCTTTCGCGCGACGGGCCCCCACATGCCCGGTTTGCGGGCGTGACCGGTTGTTACCTCTGGTTACTTCTTGCCCTTGGCCGACCCCGCGCCGTCATCGCTGGAGAGGACCGCGATGAAGGCTTCCTGCGGAACCTCCACGGAACCCACCATCTTCATCCGCTTCTTGCCTTCCTTCTGCTTCTCCAGCAGCTTCCGCTTACGGGAGATGTCACCGCCGTAGCACTTGGCGAGGACGTCCTTGCGGATGGCGCGGATGGTCTCGCGGGCGATGACCCGGGAGCCGATGGCGGCCTGCACCGGCACCTCGAAGGCCTGCCGCGGGATCAGCTCCTTGAGCTTGGCGACGAGCCGCACACCGTACGCGTACGCCTGGTCCTTGTGGGTGATCGCGGAGAACGCGTCCACCTTGTCGCCGTGCAGCAGGATGTCGACCTTGACCAGGCTCGACGTCTGCTCGCCGGTGGGCTCGTAGTCCAGCGAGGCGTAACCGCGGGTCTTGGACTTCAGCTGGTCGAAGAAGTCGAAGACGATCTCCGCGAGCGGCAGCGTGTAGCGGATCTCGACCCGGTCCTCGGAGAGGTAGTCCATGCCGAGCAGGGTGCCGCGCCGGGTCTGGCACAGCTCCATGATCGAGCCGATGAACTCGGTGGGCGCGAGGATGGTGGCCCGTACGACCGGCTCGAAGACCTCGTTGATCTTGCCTTCGGGGAACTCGCTCGGGTTGGTGACCGTGTGCTCGCTGCCGTCCTCCATGACCACGCGGTAGACCACGTTGGGGGCGGTGGCGATCAGGTCGAGGCCGAACTCGCGCTCCAGGCGCTCCCGGATCACGTCCAGGTGCAGCAGGCCGAGGAAGCCGACGCGGAAACCGAAGCCGAGGGCGGCGGAGGTCTCCGGCTCGTAGACCAGCGCGGCGTCGTTGAGCTGCAGCTTGTCCAGGGCCTCGCGCAGCTCCGGGTAGTCCGAGCCGTCCAGCGGATACAGGCCCGAGAAGACCATCGGCTTCGGGTCCTTGTAACCGCCGAGCGCCTCGGTCGCGCCCTTCTGCTGACTGGTGACGGTGTCACCGACCTTGGACTGCCGGACGTCCTTCACGCCGGTGATGAGGTATCCCACCTCACCCACGCCGAGGCCGTCCGCCGGCAGCATCTCGGGCGAGTTGACGCCGATCTCCAGCAGTTCGTGGGTCGCGCCGGTCGACATCATCTTGATGCGCTCGCGCTTGTTGAGCTGGCCGTCGATGACACGGACGTACGTCACGACACCGCGGTAGGAGTCGTACACCGAGTCGAAGATCATCGCGCGGGCGGGCGCGTCGGCGACCCCGACCGGCGCCGGGATCTCCTTGACGACCTTGTTCAGCAGCGCGTCCACGCCGAGACCGGTCTTCGCGGAGACCTTGAGCACGTCCTCCGGGTCACAGCCGACCAGGTTCGCGAGCTCCTCGGCGAACTTCTCCGGCTGGGCGGCCGGCAGGTCGATCTTGTTCAGCACCGGGATGATCGTGAGGTCGTTCTCCATCGCCAGGTACAGGTTGGCGAGGGTCTGCGCCTCGATGCCCTGGGCGGCGTCGACGAGGAGGATGGTCCCCTCGCAGGCGGCGAGCGACCGCGAGACCTCATAGGTGAAGTCGACGTGCCCCGGGGTGTCGATCATGTTGAGGATGTGGGTCGTGCCCTGGTCGGGGCCCTCGGTCGGGGCCCAGGGCAGACGCACCGCCTGGGACTTGATCGTGATGCCGCGCTCGCGCTCGATGTCCATCCGGTCGAGGTACTGAGCACGCATCTGCCGCTGCTCGACCACACCGGTCAGCTGGAGCATCCGGTCGGCGAGCGTGGACTTGCCGTGGTCGATGTGCGCGATGATGCAGAAATTGCGGATCAGAGCCGGGGCGGTACGGCTCGGCTCGGGCACATGGTTAGGGGTCGCGGGCACGCAGGGTCCTGTCTCTTGAGGCGCCTTATGCCTCGGGTCGGATCGTTACGTAGTCTCCATGGTCCCACGCGCGGGGACCGGGGGCCGTTTTGGGCCGTCCGAAGAGCCACTGGTACTGTAGATGGCTGTGCCTCATGCCCTCTCAGCGCGAGGCGCGACAGAAAATTTTGGATCACCGGTACGGGACCCGAGCGGCCCCGCACCTGAACCTGAAAAGGCTCCTTCGTGGCGAACATCAAGTCCCAGATCAAGCGGATCAAGACCAACGAGAAGGCTCGGCTGCGCAACAAGGCCGTCAAGTCCTCCCTGAAGACCGCGATCCGCAAGGCCCGCGAGGCCGCTGCCGCGGGTGACGTCGAGAAGGCCACCGAGCTGCAGCGCGCTGCCGCGCGTGCGCTCGACAAGGCCGTCTCGAAGGGCGTCATCCACAAGAACCAGGCCGCCAACAAGAAGTCGGCGCTTGCTTCCAAGGTCGCGACCCTCAAGGGCTGAACCTTTCTGATCTGACCGCCGGAAGGACCCAGAGCGGGCCCTCTCTCATCCGCTCCCGTCCGGCACCCACGAGCCTGTTCGCGGCCTGCGTTCGCCACGCGGGAACGGGCTCACCAGCTTGGTCCGAAGGCCCCGGCGCTCTCCCTTCCCCAGGGTGTGCGGCGGGGCCTTCGGCATGGCCGGCTCCGCCGCGTCACGACCGCACGCCGTCGGCCTTGTCGGTGCTTTCGGTCGAGCCGCTGCTCTCGCGCTCCGCCGTGGAGCAGTGCACGGCGGACGCGTGCCCCCCAGCCGCGGGCCAGGATGTGTGCGACCGGGTCAGCCCCGGCCCCTGGACCGCGCGGCCCGCGCGATCGTCACGACCGCCTTCTCCAGGGCGTACTCCGGGTCGTCCCCGCCTCCCTTCACTCCGGCGTCGGCCTCGGCGACGGCTCTGAGCGCCACCGAGACCCCGTCCGGCGTCCATCCCCGCATCTGCTGCCGCACCCGGTCGATCTTCCAGGGCGGCATGCCCAGCTCACGCGCCAGATCGGCCGGCCGGCCGCCCCGGGCCGAGGACAGCTTCCCGATCGCCCGCACGCCCTGCGCCAGCGCGCTGGTGATCATCACCGGCGCCACGCCCGTCGCCAGCGACCATCTGAGCGCCTCCAGCGCCTCCGCCGTGCGGCCCTCCACGGCCCGGTCGGCGACCGTGAAGCTGGAGGCCTCGGCCCGGCCGGTGTAGTACCGCCCGACGACCGCCTCGTCGATCGTGCCCTCCACGTCGGCGACGAGCTGCGACACCGCCGAGGCCAGCTCCCGCAGGTCGCTGCCGATGGCGTCGCAGAGCGCCTGGCACGCCTCGGGGGTGGCCGACCGCCCGAGGGAGCGGAACTCCCCCCGCACGAAGGCCAGCCGGTCCGCCGGCTTGGTCATCTTCGGGCAGGCCACCTCCCGCGCCCCCGCCTTGCGCGCGGCGTCCAGCAGCCCCTTGCCCTTGGCGCCGCCGGCGTGCAGCAGCACGAGCGTGATCTCCTCGGCGGGCGAACCGAGGTACGCCTTCACGTCCTTGACCGTGTCGGCGGACAGGTCCTGCGCGTTGCGTACGACCACGACCTTGCGCTCCGCGAAGAGCGACGGGCTGGTCAGCTCGGCGAGGGTGCCGGGCTGCAGCTGGTCCGGGGTCAGGTCACGTACGTCCGTGTCGGCGTCGGCGGCCTTGGCGGCGGCCACCACCTCCTGCACGGCACGGTCGAGCAGGAGGTCCTCCTGGCCCACGGCAAGAGTCACCGGGGCGAGAGGGTCGTCATTCGCAGTCTTCCTGGCCATCGCCTACAGCATCCCACGGGGCACTGACATCGAAGCGGCCCCGGCACCCTGACCGGCCCCGGAGCGGACCCCGAGTCGGGGTCGGGGGCGCGCGGGTTCGGGGCACGAGTGCGGGGGCATGGGCTGGGGGCTGAGGGCTCGGGCGGGCCGGCGGCTGAGCGCCCGGGCACGGGCTGGGGCTCGGGCTGGGGGCTCGGGCTCGGGCTCGACGGCATCGGTTCGGGCCAGGGCTCGGAGGTCACGCGGGGTCGGGCTGGGGGGCACGCGCTCGGTCACGGGCTCGACGGCCTGGGCTCGACGGCACGGGTTCGGGCCAGGGCTGGCGGGCACGCGTTCGGAGTCACGGCTCCTCGCGCCAGCCGTCCCACTCCCCCGCGAACGCGTCCAGCTCGGCGGGGTCCAGCCGCTCCCCCTCGTCCCGCAGGACCACGAGCCACTGGGCGTCCTCGGCGTCGTCCTCGCCGGCCAGCGCGTCGCGCACGAGCCGGGGCTCCTCGTCGATCCCGAACCGCTCCCCGAGCGCCTCGGCCGCCTCCTCGGCGGCATCACGGTCGGGCAGCACCAGCACATGTCTCACATCGCTCACGGGCCCATTGTCCGGCACCGCGAAGACGGCGAAGGGGCAGGTCAGCCGCGGGGGCACGCGCGCGGGGTCAGGCCTTCGGACAGGAGCCCGCGGCGGGCCGTGCGGGTCAGGTCCTCGGCACGTTCCGGCACGTCCCGGCGCGGCCCGGTGCGGCCCGGTGCGGCCCGGTGCACGCTCGGCGGGAGGCAACCCGGGCCCGCGTCACGGGAATCCAGCGGTCGCGCCAGGACCGGGCCGGTCAGCCGTTGTGGTCAGGGTCTCGCACGGTCGGCACGCGGCTCAGCTCGATCCCGAACCGTTCCCGGTACACGGTCAGCACCTCCTCGTCCGTCTCCAGCTCGCGCGTCTCCTTGGTGCCGTCCACGGCGGTCGTCTTGAGCTTGCGCCCGCTGAGCGTGATCCTCCCGCCGTCCTCGGTGAGCCGTGAGCAGACCAGGGACCGGGTGAAGTGCGACGTCGGCGAGGTGCTGTGCCACCACGCGCCGGCCGCGAAGTCCCCGAGCGCCCGGGGGCGGGTCTCCAGCCGGTACTGCGGCTGGCCGTCCCACAGAACGTCCAGGTCCCCGCCGCGCACCCCGGCCGCGTCCGGCCCGGCCTCCACCACCTGGAACCTGCCACCCGGGTCGTCCTGCTCCCCGCGTTCCGCCCAGGCCAGCGGGTGGTGGCTGTGTGCCCCGAACCCGACGTCGGCGAGCCAGGTGTCCCCCTCCACCGTCCGCACCCGCAGGGCGAGATGGTCGTAGGGGATCCCGAGCCGCCCTTCGTCGCCGTACACGCGTCCCGCGAGCAGCTCCACCTCGTAACCGAGGGCGGCGAGCAACGTCCCGAACGCTCCGTTCAGTTCGTAGCAGAAGCCGCCGCGCCCCGCCCCGGTCACCTTGTCCAGCAGCCGCTGCTCCTCCAGCGAGATGTCCTCTCCGAGGTGGACCGACAGGTTCTCGAAGGGGACGGCCCGCAGATGGCTCAGGTGCAGGGCGCGCAGCGCGTCGCTGGTGGGCTGCTGCGGGCGTTCGCTCCCGAGCCGGCGGAGGTAGGCATCGATCTGTGCTGACGTCATGCGCCCAGTCTGAGTCAGTCCCGTCTCTTCACTCCCCAGCCCTCTCTGCTCACTTCCCAGTCCTCTCTTCGCTCTCTAGTCCTCCCTCGTCACCCGCATCCGGCCCTTGGCCCCTCCGGTCCCGGTGACCGCGAGGGCGCCGTCGCGGTCGGTGCTCAGGACCGTCGCGCCGCCGGCCCGCAGCGCGGCCATGGTCACCGGTGCCGGGTGGCCATAGGGGTTGCCGGCGCCGGCGGAGACGAGCGCCACCCGTGGTGCCGCGAGGTGTATCAGCTCCGGGTCCTGATAGGCCGAGCCGTGATGCGCCACCTTCAGGACGTCCACTCCGGCCAGGCCGGCCGCCGCCGGTGACCGCAGCAGCGCCTGCTGCGCCGGGGGTTCGAGGTCGCCGAGCAGCAGCAGCCGCAGCCCGCCGGTGTGCACGAGCAGCGCGACGCTGGCGTCGTTCGGGCCCTCCGGCTCGTACGGGACACCCGGCCGGGCCGGCGGCACCGTCGCCCCGAAAGGCGGCCGTGTGCCCTGCGCCGGGGCGTTCCGCGACCGGGTGCTCTGCGGCGGGGGCCACAGGACGCGCCAGGTGAGTGGTCCCGCGCGCCGTTCCTCGCCCGCGGCGGCCGTCGTGACCGGGATGTGCCGTGCAGCCGCCTCCCTGCGGACGAACTCCGCCTGGTCCGCCGGTTCCGCGAGCCCCGTCGTCTCGATCGCGGCCACCGAGCGGCCCCGCAGGACGCCGGGCAGGCCCGCCACATGGTCGGCGTGGAAGTGGGTGAGGACGAGGAGCGGGACGCGGGTGATGCCCAGTCGTCGCAGGCACTGGTCGACCAGCGCCGGATCGGGTCCGGCGTCCACGACCACCCCGGCGCCCTCGCCGGCCGCCAGCACGGTCGCGTCGCCCTGCCCGACGTCGCACATCGCGAACCGCCAGCCCGGTGGCGGCCAGCCCGTGATCACCCGGGTCAGTGGCGCCGGCCGCGTCACCAGCAGCACGACCAGCACGCCGAGCAGCGCGCACCACGCCGGGTGCCGCAGCAGTCTCCGGCCGGCCAGCACGACGGCCACGGTGACCGCCGCGAGCGCCAGCGCCCCCGGCCAGCTCCCCGGCCAGTCCACTCCCGCGCCGGGCAGCGCCGCCCCGGCCCGCGCGACCCCGGCGATCCACCTGGTCGGCCAACTCGCGCACCAGGCCAGCGCCTTGGCCGCCGGCATCGCCATCGGTGCCGTCGCGAGCGCCGCGAATCCCAGCACCGTCGCCGGTGCCACCGCCACCTCGGCCAACAGGTTGCACGGCACCGCCACCAGGCTCACCCTGGCCGACACCACCGCCACGACCGGCGCGCACACCGCCTGCGCGGCGGCGGCCGCCGCCAGTGCCTCGGCGACCCGCGGGGGCACGCGACGCCGCCGCAGCGCCTCGCTCCAGCCCGGCGCGATCACCAGCAGCGCGCCGGTGGCCAGCACGGACAGCAGGAAGCCGTAACTGAGGGCCAGCCACGGGTCGTAGAGCACCAGCAGGAGGACGGCTGTGGCCAGTGCCGGGATCAAGGATCTGCGGCGCCCGGTGGCCAGGGCGAGCAGCGCCACCGCGCCGCAGGCGGCGGCCCGCAGCACACTCGGGTCGGGCCGGCAGACGACCACGAAGCCCAGCGTCAGCACCCCCGCGAGCAGCGCCGTCGCCCGTAGGGAGAGCCCCAGGCGCGGGGCCAGGCCACGGCGCTCGACCCGTTGGGCCAGGCCGGGCGGCCCGATGAGCAGCGCGAGCAGAACGGTGAGGTTGCTGCCCGAGACGGCGAGTGTGTGCGCCAGGTCCGTCTCGTCGAAGGCGTGGTCCAGCTCGGGCGTGATCCGCGAGGTGTCCCCGACGACCAGCCCGGGCAGCAGCGCCCGTGCGTCTCCGGGCAGGTCGTCGGTCGCTTCCCGCAGTCCCGCTCTGAGCCGCCCCGCCAGCCGTTGCGGCCCGCTCGGTCCCGCCACGATCCGTGGCTCCGGCCGGCCGCGCACCCGCAGCACGGCCGCGGTCCGGTCGCCGCCCGTCAGCGCAGACGCGAGCCGGCCGGCCACCCTCAGCCGGGTGGACGGCAGCAGCCCGAGCCAGGCGGCCCGCCCCCCGGCCGACGGGACCTGTCCGGCGGGGATCGGGGAACCTCCGGAAGTCCCGCTCCCGGCCCCTTCCTTCTCCGGTGCCGGGACGTCCGGGTCGACGATCAGCAGCACGGGTGTCCGGATCCGCACCCGCCTTCCGTCGGCCTCCTCGACACTCCGCAGCTCGGCCCGGGCCAGCACCGCCAGGGGCGCCGCGTGATCGCCGCGCACATGGGGCCTGCTCAGCCAGGGATCGCCGCTCACCTCGACCTCGGCGGTCACGGTCGCGAACCGCCGGGCCAGCTCGGGCACCGGCCCACGCCGCACGTCGGCCCCGTGCAGCCCGGCCGAGGCGGCTGCTGCGGCGACGCAGAGCAGCACCGCGGCGACGGCCGGCCGTGCCCAGCGGAACCGGCCGCGTCCCCACCCGGCACGCTCCGCCCTCCCACCTCGCCCCCCGCGTCGGACGGTCACCACGGCTCCGGCCGGCGCGGCCTGCCCGGCGCCGACCGCACCTTGGCGAGAAGTGCTCGATCCGGGTTCGAACCGTCCCAGCCGCCCAGACCGCACCCCCTGGCCGCCCCCTCCAGGCCGCCGCACGGACAGCAGCAGGACCCCGACGACCAGGCAGACGCCGGCGGTCGCTGCGGTCCAGGCCGCTGGGGTGTCCAGGGTCAGGGCCGCCGTGGCCCAGGCCGCGAGCGCGGGTGGCACCAGGCGCAGGTCCATGGGACCGTCCCGGCCGGTGTGCGCGGTCCCGCCCTGCTCGGGTCCGGAGCGCGGGTCGGCCTTGTCGAGCGCGCGGCTCATGGCCGTACCAGCTCGCGCAGATCGGTGAACCGGCGGTCGCCGATGCCGTTCACCTCGCGCAGTTCGTCCACGGAGCGGAAACCGCCGTGCTGGGTGCGGTAGTCGATGATGTGCCGGGCCAGGACCGGGCCCACTCCGGGCAGGGTGTCGAGCTGGTCCACAGTGGCCGTGTTGAGGGAGACCGGCGCTGTCGGGCCGGTGCCGGTGGTTCCGGGGAGTGGTCCGGCGGCCGGGCCGGGCGGGGCTGCGGCCCCGGCGGGGGCACCGACGACGACCTGCTCGCCATCGACCAGGAAGCGGGCCCGGTTGAGCCCTTCCGTGCTCACGCCCGGCCGGACTCCGCCCGCCGCCCGCAGCGCGTCGGCCACCCGGGCACCGGCCGGCAGCCGCCTGATCCCCGGTTCGCGGACCTTGCCGCTGACGTCCACGACGATCTGCGCGCCTGGTGTCGCCGACGTACTCGCCGCCGCCCCGGCCGTCGCTCCCTCGCTGCTCCTGGCGAACGGCGCCTGGGTGTGCACCACCTGGGGGGCGCTCACCGACTGGGGTCGGCCGGCCCAGAAGTGCTGCACGGCGAAGACGGCGGCGGCCACGAGGACCACGGCGAGCGCCACGACTCCGCGCCGCTCCACTGCGTACCGTGCCTGCAGCCACACCGGCATCCGCTCGCGTAGTGCCAGCCCGGCCCGCTCCCGCCAGCCCGGGCCCGCGGGCGCCTCCGGCCCTGACTCGGGCTCCGGCTCCGGCTCCGGCTCCGGCTCCGGCTCCGGCTCCGACGACCTCACCGCACCGGCCGGTCCGGGATCCGTAACGCTGCCCGGCCCCGGTGGAGCCATGGTCGTCGGCCCACCCGGGGTCGTGCCCGGCCGCGCCGTGGTCGGCGTCCTCCTCGTCCTCAGCCCCGGTGCCGGACCCGTCACCATTGCCGTCGGTGCGCTTGCCGGCCTTTCCGGGTCCGGTGGTGCGTTCCCCGACTCCCGCCACTGCGCGGCTCGTTCGCCGAAGAGGAGTTCCGCGCGGCGGCGCAGTTCCTCCGCCGGTGCGGGCGGCCGGTGACGGGCGCGGCGAGGGGGGACGGTGTTGCGGCGGTGACGGAGGCGGCCGTCGGAGGCGGTGCCACGGCCGGGGCCGCTGGTCGGAGTTGCCGTGCGTGAGCGAGATCGAAGTGCCATGCAACGAGGATGGAGGATTCCGCCCCATTGCGATGATCCTGATGGATTTCCGTGGATGACCGACTAGTTGTGGATAACTCCACCACCCGGACGGGTGAAACCGGCAGGCCCCGGCCCCAAGTGACAAGGGAGGCCTGGGGATTACCGATGTCAGCGAGGCGAGACGACCGCGCCCAGCAGCCCGGGTCCGGTGTGTGCCCCGATCACCGCTCCGACCTCGCTGACATGCAGGTCGGCCAGGCCCCGGACGCGTACCCGCAGCCGGTCGGCGAGTGCGGCGGCGCGGTCGGGGGCGGCGAGGTGGTGGACGGCGATGTCGACCTCGGCACTGCCCGCCCGCTCGGCGGCCAGTTCCTCCAGGCGCGCGATCGCCTTGGACGCCGTACGGACCTTTTCGAGCAGCTCGATCCGGCCGCCCTCCAGCTGGAGCAGCGGCTTGACGGCGAGCGCGGAACCCAGCAGCGCCTGCGCGGCACCGATGCGGCCCCCGCGGCGTAGATAGTCGAGGGTGTCGACGTAGAAGTAGGCGGACGTGCCCGCCGCCCGTTTCTCGGCGGCCGTGACGGCCTCGTCCATCGTGCCGCCCGCCTCCGCGGTCTCGGCCGCGGCCAGCGCGCAGAAGCCGAGCGCCATCGCGACCATCCCGGTGTCCACGACCCGCACGGGCACCGGTGCCTCGCGCGCCGCGAGGACCGCGGCGTCGTAGGTGCCGGACAGCTCGGCGGACAGGTGCAGGGAGACGATGCCGCTCGCGCCCGACTCGGCGACCCTGCGGTAGGTCTCCGCGAACACCTGCGGGCTGGGGCGGGAGGTGGTCACGGAGCGCCGCTTCTGCAGCGCCTGGGCCAGCGAGCGGGTGGAGATCTCGGTGCCCTCTTCGAGGGCTTGGTCACCGAGGACCACGATCAGCGGGACCGCGGTGATGCCATGGCGTTCCATCGTCCGGGGCGGCAGATAGGCCGTTGAATCGGTGACGATCGCGACATGGCGGGACATGAGCTGGAGGTTACCTGGCGTAGTGCACGCGCGGCAGCCCGGCCCCTGCGCTGTGGTCGTGGAACGTCCCCGTCATGTGGTGCTCTCGGGACGGGGCTTCTTCTGCCACGGGGACGTGGGGCGCCAGGACGGCGGCGCGATCGCGTCGGGAGCGGGCTGCCCCGCGTGGGACCCGGAGGCGTTGGGGCGGCTCTGCCCGGTGGCGGGGCGGTCGGCCGCGGCGGGGGCGGGCGCGTCGGACCACTGTGGGGAGGCCTGGCCGGGCTCGGCCCCCGTCCAGTGGCGCAGGGCGCCCGCCTCGATGTCGATCTGGGCGCTGAGGGTGCCCAGATCGTCGTCGGCGAATCGGCGGGCCCGGTCGTGGACGGCCCAGCGCAGGGAGTCCGCGGACGAGGTGATCCGCTCGGTGCGGCTGCGCAGTTCGGGCAGGCGCTCGGCGAGCGCGGCCCGGTCCGGCTCGGACTCCAGGCGCTTGAGGTCGGCGTCCAGCTCGTGTCCGTGCGCGCTCAGCCGCTCGAAGAGGCCGAGGGACTCCTTCAGCGACTCGTCCTCGGCCGCGCCCGCGTGCAGCGCGTCCTGCGTGGCACGCATGGAGGTGCGCAGCGCGAGGCGCAGCTGGGCGATCTCGCCGGCGGGCCCGATCTGGGCGAAGGACTTGGCACGCAGGGTGTGGTCCTCGACCGTGCGGCGGGCCTGCGCGATGGTCCGGTCCACGCCGCGCTTGGCGGCGCCGACGGCCTTGACCGTGGCGTACGCGCCGAGGCCGACGAAGAGCAGGAAGAGCAGGGCGAACACGGCCAACACTACGTCCATGACGCTCCTCCTCCGGCCTGGTACGGCACGAGCCGCTGTGCTCTCCACGGTAAACGCTGCGGGCAGGTGCGGAGTTCCGGAAGAACCCCGAACCTGCCCGTAGGGGACTACCCCGAGCCGGTGGAAAGCACCCGCTTCCTACGCGGGAACGATGTTGACCAGCTTCGGCGCCCGCACGATCACCTTGCGGATGCCCGCGCCGCCCAGCGCCGCGACGACCTTCTCGTCGGCCAGCGCGACCTTCTCCAGCTCCTCCTCGGAGATGGCCGGCGGGACCTCCAGCCGGGCCTTGACCTTGCCCTTGATCTGCACCACGCAGGTCACGGTCTCGTCCACGACGTAGTCCGGGTCGGCGACCGGGAAGTCCTGGTGGACGACCGAGTCGGTGTGACCCAGCTTGCGCCACAGCTCCTCGGCGACGTGCGGGGCCAGCGGGGCGACCATCAGCACCAGCGGCTCGGCCACGGACCGCGGCACCGGACCGCCGGCCTTGGTCAGGTGGTTGTTCAGCTCGGTGACCTTGGCGATGGCGGTGTTGAAGCGCAGGCCCTCCAGGTCCTGGCGCACGCCGTCGATGGCCTTGTGCAGGGCGCGCAGGGTCTCCTCGTCGGGCTCGGCGTCGGTGACGGTGACCTCGCCGGTGGCCTCGTCGACGATGTTGCGCCACAGCCGCTGCAGCAGCCGGAACTGGCCGACCACCGCGCGCGTGTCCCACGGGCGGGAGACGTCCAGCGGGCCCATGGCCATCTCGTACAGGCGCAGCGTGTCGGCACCGTACTCGGCGGCGATCTCGTCCGGAGTGACCGCGTTCTTCAGGGACTTGCCCATCTTGCCCAGCAGGCGGGAGACCTGCTCGCCCTGGTAGTAGTAGGCGCCGTCGCGCTCCTCCACCTCGGCGGCCGGCACCGCGATGCCACGGCTGTCGCGGTAGACGTAGGCCTGGATCATGCCCTGGTTGAACAGCTTGTGGAACGGCTCCGCGGAGGAGACGTGCCCCAGGTCGTACAGGACCTTGGACCAGAAGCGCGCGTACAGCAGGTGCAGCACGGCGTGCTCGGCTCCGCCGACGTACAGGTCGACACCGCCGTGCGGCAGGCCCTCGCGCGGGCCCATCCAGTACTGCTCGATCTCCGGGTCGACCAGCTTCTGGTCGTTGTGCGGGTCCAGGTACCGGAACTCGTACCAGCAGGAACCGGCCCAGTTGGGCATGGTGTTGGTCTCGCGGCGGTACTTCTTGGGGCCGTCGCCCAGGTCCAGGGTGACGTTGACCCATTCCTCGTTGCGCGACAGCGGCGTCTCGGGCTGGGTGTCGGCGTCGTCCGGGTCGAAGGTGCGCGGGCTGTAGTCCTCGACCTCGGGCAGCTCCAGCGGCAGCATCGACTCGGGCAGCGCGTGGGCGATGCCGTCCTCGTCGTAGACGATCGGGAAGGGCTCGCCCCAGTAGCGCTGGCGGCTGAACAGCCAGTCGCGCAGCCGGAAGTTGACGGTGCCCTCGCCGATGCCCTCCTGCGCCAGCCACTCGGTGATGCGCGCCTTGGCGTCGGCCACGCCCAGGCCGTTCAGCTTCACGTCGGCGCTGTCGGAGTTGACGATCTTCGCGTCGTACGAGACGAAGGCGTCGTCCCAGGTGGCCGGGTCGGTGCCGCGGCCGTCGGTCGGCTCGACCACGCAGCGGATCGGCAGCTCGAAGGCGCGCGCGAAGGCGAAGTCGCGGGAGTCGTGACCCGGGACGGCCATGATCGCGCCGGTGCCGTAGCCCATCAGGACGTAGTCGGCGATGAAGACCGGGATCTGCTCGCCGTTGACCGGGTTGGTCGCGAAGGCGCCGGTGAAGACGCCGGTCTTGTCCTTGGCCTCGGCCTGCCGCTCGACGTCGGACTTCGAGGCGGCCTGCGCGCGGTAGGCGGCGACGGCCTCGGCCGGGGTGGCGTGGCCGCCGGTCCACACCTGGTGCGTGCCCTCGGGCCACGCCTCGGGGGTGAACTTGTCGACCAGCGGGTGCTCGGGCGCCAGCACCATGTAGGTCGCGCCGAACAGGGTGTCGGGGCGGGTGGTGAAGATCGTGATGCGCTCGCCGTCGATCGGGAAGTCGACGCGGGCGCCCTCGCTGCGGCCGATCCAGTTGCGCTGCTGCAGCTTGATGGCCTCGGGCCAGTCCAGCTCCTCCAGGTCCTCCAGCAGCCGGTCGGCGTAGGCGGTGATGCGCATGTTCCACTGGCGCAGCTTGGCCTTGAAGACCGGGTAGTTCCCGCGCTCGGAACGGCCGTCGGCGGTGACCTCCTCGTTGGCCAGCACGGTGCCCAGGCCCGGGCACCAGTTGACGGGCGCGTCGGAGGCGTAGGCCAGGCGGTACTCGCCCAGGACGTCGGCGCGCTCGGCGGCGGTCAGCTCGTTCCACGCGCGCGTGGTGCCCGGAATCGCACGCTCACCGGACTCGAACTGGGCGATCAGCTCGGAGATCGGGCGGGCCTTGCGCGCTTCCGCGTCGTACCAGGAGTTGAAGATCTGCAGGAAGATCCACTGGGTCCACTTGTAGTACTCCGGGTCGATCGTGGCGAACGACCGGCGCTTGTCGTGGCCCAGGCCCAGCCGGCGCAGCTGGGCCTTCATGTTCTCGATGTTGGCCTCGGTGGACACGCGCGGGTGCGTGCCGGTCTGCACCGCGTACTGCTCGGCGGGCAGGCCGAAGGCGTCGAAGCCCAGGGTGTGCAGGACGTTGTGTCCGGTCATGCGCTGGAACCGGGCGTAGACGTCGGTGGCGATGTAGCCCAGCGGGTGGCCGACGTGCAGGCCCGCACCCGAGGGGTAGGGGAACATGTCCATGATGAACTTCTTGGGCTTGGCGACCAGCTCGGGATCGCCCGCCAGGTCACCCTTGGGGTTCGGCGCCGCGTAGGTGCCGTCGGCGTCCCAGAAGTCCTGCCAGCGTGCCTCGATCTCGGCTGCCATGGCGGCCGTGTAGCGGTGCGGCGCGGCCTCCGCCGACGTGGCGGCGGTGGCAGCGGGGTTCGTCTCGCTCATGATCCTCAAAGCTCCATCGATCGTCTCTGCCTGCGGCTGCGGCGTCCAAAGAAACGAAAAAACCCCTCGCACAGGAGGGGACGCCGCGCCGATGCCGACCTCACGGCTGGACCGGGGTCGGTACTGATCAGCGCGGCCCGCTAAGCAGAAGGCGTACGGCACGCATGGCGCTAGGGTACCGCAGCCCTTGAGCAAGCGGCGACGCGCTTCCGTATCCCTGATGGACATGTCACGAAGCCCGCCCGGAACTGAACAAAGGTCAGCAATTACTTCGCGTACCGTCCCCTATGGGACACCGCCCCCCGTCGCATTGTCCGTTGATAACAACGCAATAACTCAAACCCCGTACTGATCGGTATGGCTCCACTTAGAGTGCGGCAGCGGGACCGCTTTCCCGAAACTGCTCGGAGTTGCCCCCATGAACCCTCGTCGTAGTACCAGCTCGCTCCCCAAGCCCGGCCGCTCGGCCTATGGGGTGGCGTCCGCTGTCATCCTGCTGCTCATACCCGTGGTCGTGCTGGTCGGAGGCAGCCAGTTCCGCGAGTTCCTGAACTTCGGCGCGGGCGTGCTGTCCCTCGTCTCGCTCAGCTGCTCGGTGATCTGGGGCCTGTTCGCACAGGACCGGATCTTCCTGAACACGCGGCAGCGGATCATCGGCCAGGCGGTGCACCGGACGACCGCGGTCGGCTCGATCGCGTTCCTGCTGCTGCACATCACCACCAAGATCGCGCTCGGCCACACCGAGCTGATCGCGGCGATCATTCCGTTCTCGCTCGGGGTCTCAGGCATCGGCGGCCTGATCGGGCTGGGCTCCCTCGCGGGCCTGCTGATGATCTTCGTCGGCATCACCGGCGCCCTGCGCAGCAACTTCGCCACCCCGGCCCCGGTCGCCGCCCGCTGGCGGGCCATGCACATGCTGGCCTACCCGGCCTGGTGTGCCGCGCTGATCCACGGACTCTACGCGGGTCGCGCGGCCAAGCCGATCTTCGTGATCCTCTACAGCCTGTCCCTGCTCGGCGTGATGGGCGCCCTCGCCCTGCGCGCCGCGCCGCGCCCGGTCAAGCGCAGGGTCGCCGACCGCCTGGTGGCCCTGTTCGGCAGCTCGGAGCGGCCCGGGCTGGACGACCTGGACGCGAGCCGCTCCCGGGTGGCCGAGTCGGGGCTGCCCGGCTTCGAGAGCCGGCGGGAGCAGCGGCGGGCCCCGGCGGACACGGGTGCCTCCCCGCTCTACCAGACCCCTGCCGCCCCGGCCGCCGAGCCCGCCGCCGGCTTCGCGGCGGCCTACCGCGCGGTCTCCACGCCCGGCCGCCCGCAGCAGCCCTTCGCGGCCGACCAGACCGCCCGCATGGACCTGCCGATGGACCTCCAGGCCACCGAGGCCATCCCGCGCGTGGACGGCCCCTCCAGCACCTCGGGCAGCTGGCCGATCCCGTCCCCGCCGCCGGTCGGCGAGGCCCCGCCGTCCGCGTACGACCCGCTCCAGGACACCGGATACACCATCCCGGTCTACGGCAATCCGGGCACGGCCGGATACGGCGGAAGTGACGTGTACGACACCGGTGAGACAAACGGCCTCTACGGCACGTACAACCCGAGTGACACGTTCAACAGCGGTCCCGCCACCGAAACGCTGCCCGGCTCCTCCTACGAGGCACCGGGTTCGGGCGAACCTTGGAACACGCCTTCCGGAGGCTTTAAGTGAACGAGGCCCTGCCCGACGTCCCCGAAGTCCGCGTGGTCGGACTTCCCCAGCTCACGTCGGGCTTCGACCTTGTGGAGCGGCTCGATCTGCCCATGCACCTGAAGGTGCACGGGCCGCTCGACCCATTGGGCGGCGAACAGCTCGCCCAGCTCGCCGAACGCATCAACCTCAAGGGCCGCGGCGGCGCCGGCTTCCCCTTCCACAAGAAGCTGCGCTCGGTCGCCGAGTCGGCGATCAAGCGCGGGGTGCGGCCGGTCGTCGTGGTCAACGGCAGCGAGGACGAACCTGCCTGCCGCAAGGACACGGTGCTGATCAACCGTGCCCCGCACCTCATCCTGGACGGCGCGCTGCTGTGCGCCGAGGCGCTCGGCGCGCGCACCCTCGTCATCGGCGTCACCCGGGAGTCCACCCAGCGCTCCATGGAGGCCGCGCTCGCCGAGCGAGGCCTGAGCAACAGCCGTAGATCGGCACTGCGCGCGTGGGTGCAGCGCAATCCGGTGCGCATGGTCACCGGCGCCGCCGCCTCGCTGATCCGCTCCGTCGACGGCGGCCCGGCCGTCCCGCCCGGCCGCAAGATCAGCGCCTCGCAGAGCGGCGTCGGCGGCGCGCCCACGCTGCTGTCGAACGCGGAGACGTTCGCGCAGCTGGCCATCGCCGCCCGCATCGGCCCGGAGCGCTACGGCAACACCGGCCTGTACGACGAACCGGGCACCGTGATGCTCACCGTGTCCGGCGCGGTCGCCCGCCCCATGGTGATCGAGGTCCCCACGGGCGTGCCGCTGCGCTACGTGCTGCAGCTGGCGGGAGCCCCGCCGGTGCCGCAGGGCGTGCTGACCGGCGGCTACCACGGCAAGTGGATCGACGCGGCGACCGTCAACGAGGCGATCGTCTCCCGCAACTCGCTGGACGCGGTGGGCGGTTCGCTGGGCGCGGGCGCGATCCTGCCGATCAGCCAGGACACGTGCCCGCTGGGCGAGTCGCTGCGGGTCGCGCAGTGGCTGGCCGAGGAGAGCGCCGGCCAGTGCGGGCCCTGCTACCTCGGCCTGCCGGCCGCCGCGCGCGGCATGGAGGACATCCTCAACGGCGGCGGGCCGGCCGCCCTGGAGGCGCTGAAGCAGGTCGCGAAGAACGTGAAGCGGCGCGGGGCGTGTTCGCACCCGGACGGCTCGGCGATGTTCCTGGAGTCGACCATCAAGGCGTTCACCGACGACCTGGCCGCGCACGTCCTCGGAAACGGCTGCGGACGGCCCGTGGAGGGCGTTCTGCCGCTCTTCGAGGGGGGCAGGGCCCCCACGGGCGTCCCGGGCGGCGGGGAGCCGGAGGAGAACGGCGGCAGCCGCCAGAAGATCTACGTCGACTGGACGCTGTGCCGGGGCCACGGGCTGTGCGCGGACATCCTGCCGGAGGTGTTCGAGCTCGGCGCCGACGGCTTCCCGACCGTCGCCCAGGCGCAGGTCCCGCGGTACGCGGAGGCGAAGGCACTGCGCGCGGTGCGCCGCTGCCCGGCGCTCGCCCTGCGCCTCGAGGAGGACACGCGCGGGCAGGCACCGTCGCGCAATCTGCCGGTCCTCTCCCAGGGCCGCGGCCGACGGGCCCTGGGCCGCGGACCGCACGGGTACGGCGGGGCGCGCGGTTCGGGCGGCCCGCCGGGCTGGGCTCACGCGCGCGTGTCAGGGG
>NZ_JBEYXJ010000040.1:0-68598 GCF_040645015.1 Streptomyces sp. NPDC046881
GCCGCCCCCGTCCTCGGGGGCGGCCCCGCCGCTGCGTCGGCCCGCCGCGTCACCGCACCGGTGACGCGCTCTCCTGCCGGATGCGCTCCAGCACCGGACCGGGGTTGTCGGCGACGAAGAAGTGCCCGCCGGGCACCGTGTGCAGCGCGAAGCCGCCCGTGGTGTGCAGCCGCCACGCGGCGCACTGGTCCGCGGGTGCCCGGTCGTCGTCGGTGCCGGCCAGGGCCACGATGCGGCAGCCCAGCGGCTGCCCGGGGACGTAGCGGTAGGTCTCGGCGGCCCGGAACTCCGCCCGCAGGCCCGGTTCGGCCGCCTCGCGCAGTGCGGCCTGCCCGAGGAGTTCCGGCGGGGTCCCGCCGAGCGCGCGCACCTCCGCCCAGAACTCGGCGGTGGGCAGCGCGGCCAGCTTCGGACCCGGCGACGGCAGGTGCGGGGCGACGTGGCCGGTGGCGAACAGCACCTCCGGGCCCCGGCACCCCCGGGCGGCGAGCGCGCGGGTGGTCTCGAAGGCGATCAGCGCCCCGAGGCTGTGGCCGAGGAACAGGTACGGGCGGCGCTCGCCGGCCAGGTGGTCGGCGCACGCCTCGGCCAGGGCGGTCACCGAATCCGGCGCGGTCGGCGTCCGGCCCGGGAACCGGGCACCGCGGCCGAGGACACGCACCTCCACGGGGGCGAGCCGGTCCCCCCAGGAGCGGTACGGGGAGTCGGCGCCCCCGGCGTGCGGGAAGCAGTACAACAGCATGGCGGAGTGCTCCTCGGTGGGGGAGTTCGGCGGGCCCGGCTCAGTCGCCGACCAGGCGGGTGAAGGCAGGGAGGACGAAGATCTGGGTGACGACGGTGAGCCCGACGAGGACGGCCAGGGCCTTCAGCAGCGCCTCCGTGGTGGTACCGCTCTCCGGTCCCGTCATCAGGGCGCGGATGCCCTCGATGACGTAGGTGAACGGATTCCATGTGGTCAGCTTGGCCAGCCAGTCCTGCAGGAGGTACGGCGGGGCGGCGGCCGGGCTGGCGAACAGCAGCAGCACCGACAGGGGGGCCATGGCGAGCGGGGCCTGCGGATTGCGGGTGCGCAGCGCCACGACGTAGAAGATGCCGCCGTAGGCGACCGACCAGAACGAGGAGAGCACCAGCAGCAGCAGGACCCCGGCCGGGCCGGAGTCGACGCGGGCGCCGAGCAGCACGCTGACCCCGAGGACCACCAGGCCGGCCGGCACCACCCGCAGGGCGTCGAACAGCAGCCGGGACAGCAACAGGGCCGGGGGCCGTACGGGTTGCAGGCGCAGCCGGTCGAGGAAACCGCTCTGTGCGTCGAGCACCAGGGCGGTGGCCGAGTAGCCGGAGCCCATCATGCCCGTGAACAGCAGCAGGCCGGGCGCCATGTAGGCGGCGTACGGGGTGACGGGGAAGCCAGGGATGAACGCCATGCGCTCGTAACTGGACGCCACGAGGGTGATCAGGAACAGCGGGAACAGCACGGGGAAGACGAAGGCGATCACGGGGCTGCGCAGGCCCTCGCGCAGGTTGCGCCTGAGCAGGATCATGGTTCCGGACAGTGCGGTCATCAGATGCCTCCCCGGCCCGTGCCGACGGTCCTGGCGAGCGCGGCCGCGGCGACGCTGCCGTCGTTCGACGTCCTGCGCTCCAGCCCCTCACCGGTGAGGCGGATGAAGACCTCCTCGATGGTCGGATCCGTCACCGTGACTCCGCTCAGCGCAATGCCCCGCTCGTGCAGCTTCCGGAACAGCGACGGCAGGACGTCCTCGTCCGCCGGCAGGTCGACCCGGAGCAGGTCACCGGTCCGCCGGCAGGCCGCCGGGCCGGCGGCCGAGGCCGCCAGTTCCTGTGCCTCGGGGGTGGCGGGCAGGGTGAGGACCTTGCCGCCGATGCCCTTCTTGAGTTCCTGCGGGGTGTCGATCACGGAGATCGTGCCCTTGTCGAGGATCGCGATCCGGTCGCACAACTCGTCGGCCTCGTCGAGGTACTGGGTGGTGAGGAACACGGTTCCGCCGCTTCGCCGGTAGGTGCGGACGAAGTCCCACAGGGCCCGTCGGCTCTGCGGGTCCAGGCCCGTGGTCGGTTCGTCGAGGAAGAGCAGCTCCGGGCCGTGGATCAGGGCGAGGGCCGCGTCGAGGCGGCGCCGCATGCCCACGGTGTAGGTGGCGACGAGCCGGTCGGCCACCTCGGTGAGCCCGAACCCGGTGAGCAGTTCCTCGATGCGCTCGGTGCGCCGCGCGGGGCGCATCCGGCGCAGGGTCGCGACCAGGTGCAGATGCTCCCGGCCCGACATGAGCGGGTCGAGCGCGGCCTGCTGGAGCGACAGGCCGATGCGGTCGCGTACCCGGGCACGATGCTTGACGACGTCGAGTCCCAGCACCCGAGCCCTGCCCGAGGTCGCGCGGGTGAGGGTGGCCAGGATGCGGACCGTGGTGGTCTTGCCCGCTCCGTTGCGGCCGAGGAAACCGAACACTTCCCCCTCGGTCACCTCGAAGTCGACCCGGTCCACCGCCACCGTGCCGTCGTCGAACGCCTTGTGGAGGCCCTGGGCCTCGATGATGGACATGCCGTTCAGCGTCACCCCTCGGATCGCCGCTGAACAGCGCTGTTTCGGAGCGTCGTTCGTGCCCCGTGCGGCGCCCGTTCTAGGTGGCCGTTCGGGCCCGTCGAGCGTGCTGTAACTCGGGCGTCCCGTTGGCCCTGGGGAGCCGCCCCGGCGCTTCGGTACAACGGTGGCACCGTAGAAGACCCGAGGGGATGCCGTGAGCCTCTTTCCCAGCGCAGAGTGGTTGAATTCATACGTGGAGCTGATCAATTCCTCGGAGGAGTTCGAGGAGGCGGCCCGCACGTTCCGGGCGGAGATCGCATTCGTCTTCGAAGCCGAGGAGGACCGCGGCGTACCGAACGACATCTGGTGCCATACGGAATTCGGGGACGGCGCATGCAAATCCGCCACGTACGACGTGGGCCCGGACGGTGCGCGTGACGCGACTTTCGTGATCAGGGCGCCCTACTCGGTGTGGAAAAGCGTGATCGAGGGCGAGACGGACCCCATCGAGGGCATGCTGGACGGCGACCTCATGGTGACCGGGCACCTGCCGACGCTCCTGAAGTACGTGCGGGCGACGGACGAACTCGTGTCTCTCGCCGCCCAGGTCTCCAGCAGCTTCGCCGACGAGGTGCGCGGCGCCGTCGGCGAGGCGCGCTGAGCGGTCGCGACGCACGCCGCGCGGCGGCGTGGACGAAGCCGCCCGGCCGGGAGTGTTCGCCGGCGGGGCGGCTTCCGCATGGGGTCAGCGCGCGGTGGCGACGACGTCGAGTTCGCCCGCCAGGTAGCGGTCCCGGCAGGTGCCGCGGCGCTTCTTGCCCGACGAGGTCTTCGGCAGGGTGGCGGGACGCACCAGGACGACCTCGGCCGGCGCGTGCTTGGCCGCCTCGCGCAGCCGCTCGAACAACTCGCGGGCGAGCCGGTCCTGGCTCACGGCGCCGCCCCTGCCCTCGGCGACCACCACCATGCGCTCCCGGTCCGGCAGGGAGAACGCGATCACGTTCCCGCCCCGCACCCCGGGCACCGTCTCGGCCACGATCTCGTAGTCCTCCGGGTAGAGGTTGCGCCCGCCCACGATGATCATGTCCTTGGCGCGGCCGCAGACGTACAGCTCGCCCTCGTGCAGGAAGCCGAGATCGCCGGTGTCCATGTGGCCGTCGGTGAGCCGGCCCAGGCCGTCGAGCGGGGCGCCGGGCGCGGTCCAGTACCCGTCGGTCACGCCGGGCCCGGTCACGCGCACCTCGCCGACCTGGCCGTCGGGCAGCGGCTCGCCGCCGGGACCGTGCACGGTGACGCGGGTGCCGGGCAGCGGCGTGCCGCAGGAGACCAGCGGACGGTCCGGCAGCTCGTGACCGCCGTACTGGCGGGGCGCCTCCTTCGGGTCGAGCACGCGCACCGACGTCCGCGCGGACGCCGCGGTCACGACGAGCGTGGTCTCGGCCATGCCGTAGGTGGGGCACAGCGCCCCGGCGGGCATGCCGCTCCCGCCGAGCACCCGGACGGCTTCCTCCACCGTGTCGGCCGTCACCGGCTCCGCGCCGTTGATGGCCACCCGCAGCCGGGACAGGTCGAGTGCCGCGGGCCGCAGCTGCTGGGCCTTGACGGCCAGCTGGTAGGCCGAGTTCGGGGCGGCCGTGATCTCGGCCCGGTGGGCGCTCACCGTCTCCAGCCAGCTCGCCGGGCGGCCGAGGAAGTTCTCCGTCGGCATCACGACGACGTGCACGCCCTGGACGAGCAGCCCGACCACCGAGACGATGCCCATGTCGTGGTAGAAGGGCAGCCAGCTGACGTAGGTGTGCCCGGGGCGCATGCCGAGCGCCGCCATACAGGCCAGCACGTTCCCGACCAGCTGCCCCTGCCGTACCGGAACGGCCTTCGACGATCCGGTGGTTCCCGAGGTGAACTGGAGGAGACCGAGGGCGGAGCCGTCGGGCACCGGGGGCTCGGGCGCTCCCGGACCCGACAGGCCGGCGTCGAGCGGGAGCACACGGCACCCGGGAGGCACCGCCGCGCCCAGCCGGGGCAGGTGGTCGGTCAGGACGACCTCGGCGCCCGCCGTGGCGAGCCGGTGCGCGAGCAGACCCGGTCCGGCGGACGCCTCCGGCCGCTCGTGCGGCAGCACCACGGGCACCGCGCCCAGCCGCCACAGACCGAACAGGTTCAGCAGCAGCTCCACGGAGGTCGGCGCTAGCACGCACACGCGGTCCCCGGGCCGGACACCGGCACGGCGCAGCCGGGCGGCCACATCCGTCGATATGTCGCCAACTTCGCCCAGACTCAGACGTGTCGGCCGCATCGCCCGGTCGAGCACGGTGAGCGAGCCGCCGCGCCGCGCCGAGTCGTGCAGCGCGGCGGGTATCGACTGCTGATCGCTTCGCAGGGGGTCGGCGGTCATCGGACACAGCCCTCTCGGATAGCGGGGGAGCACCGGGCGCTGCCCCACGCTAGGCGGACCCCGCCCGACTTCGCGGGCGTCCTTGGGAGACGCCGTCCGAGGGTGCCCGAACGGCTACGCCACCGCCGCGAACGGATGCCCCGGTCCACGCCCCGAGCGATGCCCCGAGCGATGCCCCGGTGAGCCAAGTGGCGTGATTCGCCCGGATGGCCGCCCGGCTGGTTGCCGTTGGTATTGCCCGCGGGCTGAGTCGTCAACTACTGTCGCCACGCTCTACTAGCCCGGCATAGTAGAGAAATGACGCGACCGGGGTTGACGCGCTGTCGGCAACGCGCGGAGCGATACCGGAAAGCACGCAGCTGGAACGTATCGACAGCAGCGAACGTACCGCTGTCCGCGGGGCCCGGAATCTCGCGCCGTCGATAATTCCCGCTCGTTCAGCGCACGACTCCTTCCAGAGGAAAAAAGGGTTCCCGGCCGAGCAACTCAGGAGTAAAAGTCGTGACCGAGACCGACCGCACCACCGCCCTCGAATACGCCCACGCCGCCCATGACGGGCTGGACATCGCGCTTTTCGTCCCCAACGAAGTGGCGAGGTTCGGTCTGCGCACCATGCTGGCCTCGATCAGGGTGCGACACCTGGTCGAGGCCGACTCGTTCGAAGAACTCGCCCGTCATCTGCACCATGCGCCCGTCGACGTCGTCATCATGTCCTGTCCGGGGCAAGAGGTCACCCAACAGGAAGAAACGCTGCGCGAGATCTCCGCGATGAACGTCAAGGTGCTGTTCCTGCTGGAGAACGCGTCACAGCACATGGTGGTACGGGCGGCCTCGCTGCCCGTCGACGGCTTCCTCGTCCAGCCGGAACTCACCCGCAACGCCCTGGCCGACGCGCTGCGCCGGATCAGCGACGGCGAACTGTCCATGCCCTCCACGCTCGCCCGCGAACTGCTGTCCCAGGTGCGCGAGCGCAACGGCGCCAAGGCGCCACGCCCGGTGTCGCTCACGCCCCGGGAGCAGCAGGTCCTCTCGCTGGTCGGGGACGGCCTGAGCAACAAGCAGATCGCCCGCCGCCTCAGCATCTCCGAGCACGGCGCCAAGCGCCATGTGGCCAACGTCCTGGCGAAACTGAACAGCCCCAACCGGACGCTGGCCGTGGTGACCGCGCTCAAGGAGGGGCTGCTACCGCCTCAGGTCTGAGCGGGTCGCCACGAACGCAGCCGCAGGCTGTTACCGACGACCAGCAGGGAGCTCCCCGACATGGCGACCGCGGCGATCATCGGGTTGAGCATGCCGGCGGCGGCGATCGGGATGAGCAGGATGTTGTACGTGAACGCCCAGGTGAGGTTCGACCCGATGGTCCCCATGGCCCGCTTGGCCAGCTCCAGGGCATCCGCGACCGCCGGCGCGTCCTCGCGCATCAGCGTCACCGAACCGGCTCCGACGGCCACGTCCGTGCCGCTGCCCATGGCCATGCCGAGTTCGCAACCGGCCAGCGCCGCCGCGTCGTTGACCCCGTCGCCCACGACCGCCGGCACGCGGCCGGCGGCCTGGAGCTGCGCCACCGCCTCGGCCTTGTCCTCCGGCGACGCGGAGTGCCGCACCTTCTCGATGCCCAGCTCGGCGGCGACCGCACGCGCGGCCCCGGGGCCGTCCCCGGTCAGCAGCATGACCTCGACGCCGAGCGCCCGCAGCCGCGCCACCAGTTCGGTGCCGCCCTGCCGCAGGGTGTCCCCGAGCGTCAGCACGGCCACGCACGCGCCGTCGACCTGAACCACGACGGCCGTGCGCCCCGCGGCGTCGGCCCGGTCCGCGGCCTCCCGCAGGGGTGCGGGCAGCGCGGTGTCGGGGGCGATACGCCGGACGCACAGGGCGTGTCCGTCCACGCTGCCGCGGACCCCGGTCCCGGCCATGGCGGTGAAACCGGAGGCGCCACCGGGAACGCGGTCCGCGGCGGGCACGGCGGCGGCGATGGCGCGGCCGACGGGATGCTCGGACAACTGCTCCACGGCCGCCGCCAGGCGCAGCACGGCGGCGGCCGACCAGCCGTCGACGGTCACCGTGTCCAGCAGGCGCATGGTGCCCGAGGTGAGCGTGCCGGTCTTGTCCAGCACCACGGTGTCCACGGCCCGCAGCCGCTCCAGCACCTCGGGGCCCTTGAACAGCACCCCGAACTGCGCGCCGCGCCCGGTGGCCGCGAGCAGCGCGGTGGGCGTGGCCAGCCCGAGTGCGCAGGGACAGGCCACCACCAGCACCGCGACAGCCGTGGTGACGGCCCCCTGGGCACTGGCGCCGGCGCCGAGCCAGAAACCGAGCACACAGGCCGCGATCACCAGCACCGCCGGCACGAACACCCCCGCGAGCCGGTCCGCGAGCCGTTGCACCCGGGCCTTGCCCGCCTGGGCCTCCCACACCAACTGGGTGACCCGGGCCAGCCGGGTGTCGGCGCCCACCTCGGTCGCCCGGACGACGACACTGCCGCCGGCGTCCAGCGTTCCACCGGTGACCCGGTCGCCCGGTCCGACCTCGCGGGGCGCGCTCTCCCCGGTCAGCAGGGACAGGTCGAGCGCCGCACTGCCGCGCACCACCACGCCGTCGGTCGCCACGCGCTCCCCGGTCCGCACGAGGAACAGCTGACCCGGCACCAACTGACCGATGGGAACGCGCCGTTCGACGGGCGCCGCGCCGGGCTGCCCCTCGTCCAGGACGGTGACGTCCTTCACCACGAGTTCGGCGAGCGCGTGCAGCGCGGAGCCCGTCCGGCGCCGCACCCGGTCCTCCATCAGCCTGCCGCACAGAACGAACAGCGGGATGCCGACGGTGGCCTCCAGATAGACGTGGTCGTGCCCGCCGGCCGCGCCCAGCGAGAAGGGCATGACCAGCCCCGGAGTGCCGGCGGTGCCCAGGAACAGCGCATAGCACGACCACGCGTACGAGGCGGTCACCCCCAGACTGACCAGGGTGTCCATGGTCGCCGTCGAGTGCCGCAGGGCGCGCAGGGCGCGGCGGTGGAAGACGTCGGCGCCCCACAGGGCCACCGGGGTCGCCAGCAGGAAGCACACCCACTGCCAGTTGCGGAACTGCAACGCCGGGATCATCGACACCAGCAGCACCGGCAGGGCCAGCACCGCGGTGAGCACCACCTTGAGGCAGTCCTCGTCCCGGCACCCGGCCGGCGGGGCCTCGGGTGCCTGTGCGTCGTCGTCGATCCGGTCGGCCGTGTAGCCGGCCCGCCGTACCGCGTCGAGCAGATCCGTCACGGGCACGTCGGCCGGATGGACGACCCGGGCCCGGCCGGTGGCCAGGTTGACGCCCGCGGTGACGCCCGCGATACGACGGAGCCGCTTCTCCACGCGTGCCACGCAAGCGGCACAGGTCATTCCGCCGACGGCGAGGTCGGTGGTGAGCAGGGTGCCGCGGGCCGTCGGCTCCGCCGCGCCCTCCCCGCTGTCGACCGGTGCCGGGGGGACCGTCCCGGACTCGGCGCTCACCGGCCGTGCCCCGCGGAGTGTGAACGCTCGTCCTGCGGATAGTGCCACCCGGGACGCCACTCCGGCGCCACCGGGCCCACCGCGCGCCCGACCCCGTAGAACACGGTGCAGAGCACCCCCAGCACCAGGACGAACCCGATCGGTTTGCCAAAGGCGAAGGAAGATCGCCGCCGCTGTTGTGCATCCATGGCCAGGTAGTCGCGCCGCCGGGGCAGGGGGTTCCCGGCCTGGCTCCGGTTCACCGGGTGGTCGACGCCGGGCCGTTCGGCCGACGGGGCAGGCCGCGACGGGCCGCGCGCAGCACGTCGCCGCGCAGGGTGTTCACCGACCCGCCGGGTTCGTCTTCCGCATCCCCGCCCTCAGTTCCGCTCCCTCGTCGCTCGCGCGGGGCTGGTGGCGGGGCGGCGTGCGCTGGTCACCAGGTCGTTCTGTGCGGCGTTGTGCTGCCGGGCAGGTCGGATGGGGGCGCCCAGGTCATCACCCGGGCCAGGTCGCGGTGTATACGGTCGGCTTCACCGCGTACCTGAGTGGGGATGTCACCGCGCTCGGCGACGAGGCGGCTGAAGATGGGGGTTTCCTGGAACAAGGTGCAGTCTGCTTTCTACGGGCGGCTGTCCGCGGATCGGGCGGTGCAGGGTGAGCCGAACTGGTTTATCACGTTGATGAGTTCCTGCGCATGCATGGAGTGTGGCGGCCCTGCGCGGTTCCGGTGACCGCGCGCCCCCGGACGGTGCTGATGCGCCGGCTGCGGAGCCCTGTCACAGCTTGAGGCTGAACCAGGTGGTCTTCCCCTGGTCCATCGGCCGCACGCCCCAGTCGTCGGCGAGGGCGCGAACGAGCAGCAGGCCACGCCCGGACTCCTCGTCCTGCGCCGCGAGGCGCGGCTGAGGCAGGTGGGGGCTGCGGTCGCTGATCTCCACGGTGAGATCGGTGTCGGTGCGGCACACCTGCACCCGGATGGGGCCGTCGGCGTGCAGCACGGCGTTGGTGAGGATCTCGGAGAGCAGAAGGAGAGCTTCGTCCGACGCGCCCGCGCAGCCCCACGTGTCCAGTGCTCTGGCGAGGAAGGCACGGCCCGTCGGCACGGACTCCGGCGCGGAGGGCAGCTGCGTGGTGGCCGTGGCCAGCGGAGCCGCGGGCAGCTGGGTCAACAGCAACGTGACGTCGTCGTGGCCGTCCGCGTCGGGCAGCAGCGTCGACAGCACGTGATCGGCCGCGGTCTCCAGTTCGGGGACCGCGGCCGGCAGCTCGTCCAGGGTGGCGACGAGCTGGGCGAGTTTCTCCTCGATGTCGGTTCCGGGAGTCTCTATGAGACCGTCGGTGTAGAGCACGAGGGTGGCGCCCGGCTCGATGCTGCTGCAGCACTGCTCGTAGATCACCCCACCGACACCGAGGGGGGCGTTCACGGGTGCCGGAAGCGTCCGGGTGCGCGCACCGGGGACGGCGACGAGAACCGGCAGGTGGCCGGCGGAACACACGGTCACCTCCCCTGTGTCGGCGGCGATGACCAGGTAGCAGCAGGTGACGAGCTGGTCGGGGACGTCGAGATCGGCGACGACGGTGTCCATCGCCTGCATCAGCTGTCGTGGTTGCAGCCCGGTCTTGGCCAACGCGTGGGCGGCGGAGCGGAGCTGGCCCATGACGGCGGCGGCCTCCAGCCCCCGGCCCATCACATCGCCGATCAGCACACCCACGCGGCCGGCGCCCAGCGGTATCAGGTCGAACCAGTCACCGCCGACGCCGGCTCCCTGGGTCGCGGGCCGGTAACGGCTGGCGGTGGCGAGGCCGGGGATGGCGGGCGGCGTGCCCGTCAGACTGCGCTGCAGGGTCAGGGCGATGTGCCGCTGCTGCTCGTACAGCTCCGTCAGCTCCGCCTCGGCGCGCTTGCGGTCGCTGATGTCCCGGACGATCGCGCACGCCCCGACGACGGCGCCGTCCGCTGCCCGGGTCGGCCACAGGGTGACGTCGACGTCCAGCAGCGCTCCGGAGCGGGTGAGCCGCAAGGTCTCGAAGTGTTCGACCTTCTCGCCCCGGCGCAGCCGCTTCAGCAGTGCGGTGATCTCGTGCTTCGTCGTGGGGGGCGCCAGCATCGACACGTGCCGTCCCAGGACCTCGTCCGCCGTGAACCCGTACAACCGCTGGGCCGCGGCGTTCCAGTAGGTGATGCGGCCGTCCAGGGTCTTCGCGAGGATCGCGTCCTGCGAGGACTCGACCAGCGCGGCGAGCTCGTTGATGCGCTCTTCGGCGGCTTTGCGTTCGCTGACGTCGCGTACGGCGGCGGAGACGAGGAGGCCGTCGGTGGTTTCCAGGGGGCTGAGGCTGATCTCGACGGGGAACTCGGTGCCGTCCTTGCGGAGGCCGTACAGGTCGAGTCCGGCGCCCATGGGGCGTACCTGCTGGTTGTGGGCGTAGCCGTTGCGGTGTTCGGTGTGGTGGGCGTGGAAGCGGCCGGGGACGAGGAGTTCGACGGGGTGGCCCAGGAGTTCTTCGCGGCGGTAGCCGAAGAGGGCTTCGGTCTGGGCGTTGACGAGGCGGATGGTGCCGGTGTCGTCGACGATGACCATGGCGTCCGGCGCCGCTTCCAGCAGCCCCCGGAACCTCTCCTCGGCGGCTTTGCGTTCGCTGACGTCGCGTACGGCGGCGGAGACGAGGAGGCCGTCGGTGGTTTCCAGGGGGCTGAGGCTGATCTCGACGGGGAACTCGGTGCCGTCCTTGCGGAGGCCGTACAGGTCGAGTCCGGCGCCCATGGGGCGTACCTGCTGGTTGTGGGCGTAGCCGTTGCGGTGTTCGGTGTGGTGGGCGTGGAAGCGGCCGGGGACGAGGAGTTCGACGGGGTGGCCCAGGAGTTCTTCGCGGCGGTAGCCGAAGAGGGCTTCGGTCTGGGCGTTGACGAGGCGGATGGTGCCGGTGTCGTCGACGATGACCATGGCGTCCGGCGCGGCTTCCAGCAGCCCCCGGAACCTCTCCTCGGCGGCGCTCGGAGCGCCACGGGGGGCTCGGTGGCCGCACCGGCACGTGCCGGAGTCCATCGTGCCGAGAGGCGCAGGTGGTGCTGTGTCGATCAGGTCGTTCATTCTCGTCCTCGCCCCCAGGCTTGCGTTGAGACAGGTCATCCCAACGCAAAGCTCGCGGTTCTGCCGTCCCAAGTCGCCTAGTGGCCCCCTTTGCCAGAACTCGTCCGCATACGACGATCGCCCTGACCGTTCTTGGACGGCGACCGCCCGGTCACCGCGCCGGAACGCCGGCACGCACAGCGGCCCGAAGGAACCTGGGCCGACCGGCCCCGGCATCGCAGCGGCAAGCATCGTGAGCGCCGGTGGCAGCAGGATGTGTCGGCGACCCGTCACCTTTGCAGGTCAGCGCACCCTTCCCCGGGGTTTGAGCGGCGTGGCCGGCAGTGCCGGTGCGCGCAGCGGGGCTCCGTCGTAGCCCTTCACCTCGCCGAAGCGGGTGCCGTTCGTCCAGTCCTCGCGGGCCCGGGCGATCTCCTCCTGCGAGCGGGCCACGAAGTTCCACCACATGACCAGTTCCTCGGCGAACGGCTCGCCGCCCAGGAGCATCACCCCGGCGTCCGACTCGGCGCGCAGCGGGAGTTCGGAGCGGCCGCAGCCGAGGTAGAGCAGGGAGCCGGGCAGCACCGGGACCCCGTCCACGTGCACCTCGCCGGACATGGCCAGCACGCCGTACTCGAAGTCCGGTTCCAGGGGGAGGCGGGCCTCGGCGCCCCGGCGCAGGGTCAGGTCGGCGCCGAGGATCGGGGTGTACGCCGTACCGGGGGAGCGGGCGCCGTCCAGGTTGCCGAGGAGCACCGTGGCGGTCAGGCCGGGCGCGGTCACCGTGGGCAGCTCCGGGTGGTACTCGAACGACGGTTCCGTGTGCCGGTGTTCGTCGGGCAGCGCCACCCACAGCTGGGCGCCGTGCAGGAAGCGGGCGTGCCGGCGGGGGCTCTCCTCGGAGTGGCTGATCGCCCGGCCCGAGGTCATCAGGCCCAGCTGCCGGGGCCCGATCGTCTGCAGGCTGCCGGTCGAGTCCCGGTGCAGCACCTCGCCCTCGTGCAGCCAGCTGACCGTCTGCAACCCGGTGTGCGGATGCGGCGGGACCTGCATGCCGGGCTCGTCGGCGATGTCGTCCGGCCCGTAGTGGTCGACGAAGGCCCACGCGCCGATCATGCGCCGGCCGAGGTTCGGCAGCAGCCGGCGCACCTCGGTCGACTCGCCCAGCTTCACGGGACGGGGACTCAGCAACTCGCGGACGGGTTCGGCGACGACGAATCCGCGGCCACCGCAGACACTGGGCACGGGCGCGCGGTCAAGGTTGCTCATGCCGCACAACCTAGCGCTCCGCGCACCGCGGGGGAGGCTGGTGCGGGGGCGGTTCACCGGTGTGGTGCGCTCGGGGACGGCTGGGCCGTGGACGGGCGCACCGGGCTCGGCGCCGGGGACGGTGTGCCGGTGGAGGGGCGGGGGATGCGGGCGGGCTCGGCCGGGTGGGACGGGCCGCCGCGCGTCGTGAAGAACACCAGCGCGGCCACGGCGGCCAGGGCCAGCACGCCCACCACCGCCCGGCGCACCAGCACCCGCCGGGGGCGTGCCGCACCGGCCGGCGGGCGCAGCGGCCGCAGGTCGGCCGGGCCGACCGCGTCCGCCCGCGCGGCCAGGGCGGCCCGCAGCCGCTCCTCGACCGGCGTCGCCGTGGTCCCCGTACCCGACTCGTTCATCGCAGCCCCTCCAGACGCCGGCCCAGGGCGTCCAGCGCCCTGCTGGCCGTGGACTTGACGGCCCCGCGCGACAGGCCGAGCGTCGTCGCGATCTCGGCCTCGGTCAGATGCGACCAGTAGCGCAGCACCAGCACCTCCCGCTGCCTCCGGGTCAGCGTGCGCAGCGCCGCGAGCACCTCCCGGTGCTCCTCGTGCAGCAGTACGTCCTCCTCCGGGGCGGGCGCGTGTCCCTCGGGCGCGGGGGTGTACGCCCGTACGGTCCGGCGCCGGCGCAGCACCGAGCGGGCCGCGTTGACGACACTGGTCCGCAGGTACGCCTCCGGGTCGTCCAGCGCCGCGAGCCGGTGGCCGTGGCGCCGGAACAGCGCGGTGAACGCGTCCTGCACGACGTCCTCGGCCGTGGGCAGGTCGTCCACGAGGAGCACCGCCAGGCGTACGAGGGACAGCCGGCGGTGGTGGTACAACTCCTCGATGTCCGGCGGGGATCCGGCCTGGGCGGCGGACCCGGTGCCGGGTGGTGCGGTGGGGCTCGGGTCCGTGCGGATACGGGCGAGGACGCGGGCCGGCAGCACCTGCGCGAGACGCCGCCGGCAGGTGAAGCGCTTCCGACGGCCGGTCCGTTCCCAGGGCAGGGCCGTCGCCGGTGGTGTCGCTGTCGTCATGGCTCTCCCCGGGCCGGGAGCGGGGAGCCGCCGCGCGACGGCTCCCCCTGCACCCGGCCCTGCCTCAGTGCTGCTGCGGAACCGGCGCCGGCGCCGGCGTCGGCGTGGCGTGGCGGTGGTGGGGGTGCGGGCCGGGTGCCGGGTGCCGGGGTGCGGGAGTGGACGGCACCGGGCGCGGGGTGGCGGGCGCGGGGGAGGGGACGGCCGTGACGGGTGCCGGTGCGGGGCTCGTCGGCCGTACGGGCGAGGGCACGGGGGACGGGGTGCCGGTGCGCGCCGGCGACGGGACGGGGGACGGGGTGGCGGTGCGCGCCGGGGACGGCACCGGGGAGGGGGTCGTATGGGCGCTCGCCGGTGCGGGGGCGGGACGGGCCTCCGGGTGGCTGTCGTCCTGGGCCGCCTGGGCGGTCAGCGTGCCGGCGACGGCCAGGGCCGCGCCTACGGCGGAGACCCCCAGGGCGGCCCGCAGCCGGCGGGAGCGGTTCGGGCGCGGGGTTCGGTGTGCGGACATGGGTTCCTTCGATGGCTCGGGGTCGGACATCTGGTCGAAGCGGAGGCCTCCACCCCGACAGACGCCCGACCCCGGGCGAGGTTGCAGGCGACGACCGACGAATTTTCCGCGCCCAGCGCCCCGCGATCCGCGATCCGCGATCCGCCGGCCACCGCGTCGCCCGGCGCGGTCAGCCCGTTGTCACCCGCCGCGACACCCGGCGCCGTCAGCCCGTTGTCACCCGCCCCTGTTACCGGCCGCCGTCGCTTGGCGCCGTCAGCCCGCTCCACCACCGACCCCCGGCGGCCACAGCCCAGCTGCTTCAGCCCAGCTGCTTCAGCAGTTCCTCGGCGACCGGAGCCGAGGACGCCGGGTTCTGGCCGGTGATCAGGTTGCGGTCGACCACGACGTGCGGTGCCCACGGCTCGCTCGCCCGCACGTCGACGCCCGCCTCGGTCAGCCGGTCCTGGAGCAGCCACTTGGCCTGGCCGGCGAGGCCGCCCTGGGTCTCCTCCTCGTTGGTGAAGGCCGCCGCGCGGTACCCGGCGAAGGCGTTGGTGCCGTCGGGGCGGACCGCGGCGAGCAGCGCGGCCGGACCGTGGCAGACCACGGCCAGCGGCTTGCCCGAGTCCAGGGCCGCCACCAGCAGCCGGCCCGACTCGGCGTCGACGGCCAGGTCCTCCATGGGGCCGTGCCCGCCCGGGTAGAACACGGCGGCGAAGTCGCCGAGGTCGACCTCCGCGAGCTTCACCGGCGTGCGCAGCTCGGTCATCTCCTCCAGCGCGCGGGCGACCTCGGCCGCGCCCTCCTCGCCGCCGTTGAACTCGGGCGCCAGGCTCGCCCGGTCGACCGGCGGCACCACACCGCCCGGCGTGGCGACGACGACCTCGTGCCCGGCGGCCTTGACGGCGCGGTACGGGACCACGGCCTCCTCGGCCCAGAAGCCGGTGGGGTGCGCGGTGCCGTCGGCGAGCGTCCACTGATCGGCGCCGGTCATCACGAACAGGATCTTCGACATGAGGGTCTCTCTTCGAAAGCGTGCGTCTTGGGAAGTCTTGGAAAGCGTGCGTCCGCGGAAACGTGCGCCCGCAGGAAAGAACGTAGGTCGCCGGACCCATAGGGATCCAATGAAGGATCGAATGGCTGACATTGGATCCCCTATGGGTCGCCGGGAATACCGGTCGGTGATACTCGGACCGTGGAGACCGCTTCCCTCGACCTGAACCTGCTGCGCACCTTCCTGGCCGTGTACCGCTCCGGCTCCTTCACCGGAGCCGCCCGCCTGCTCGGCCTGTCCCAGCCGACGGTGACGACGCAGATGCGCGCGCTGGAACGGCAGACCGGCCGGGAGCTGTTCGAACGGCTGCCGCGCGGGGTCACGCCGACCCCCGTGGCCGACGAGCTGGCGGCCCGTGTCGCCGCGCCGCTGGACGAGCTCGCGGCGGTCGCCGGCCCCACCCCGCCGGCCGGGTCCGGGGCCGAACCGGTGCACCTGGCCGGCCCGGCGGAACTGCTGTGCACCATGGTCCTGCCGGCCCTCGCACCGCTGGTCACCGAGGGCGTACGGCTGCGGGTGGCGACCGGGCTGACCGATCCGCTGCTGGACGAACTGCGCGCCGGCCGCCACGACCTGGTGATCGCCACCACCCGCCCGCGCGGCCGCACCCTGCACTCCGTTCCGCTCACCGACGAGGAGTTCGTGCTGGTCGCGGCACCGGTCTGGGCCGAGCGGCTGACGGGCCCGCGGCGCGCGCAGGACCCCCAGGGCCGGGAGCCCGGCGCGCAGGCCGCCTTCGATCCCGGCGTCCTGCAGGGCGTCCCGCTCCTCACCTACGCCGAGGACCTGCCGATCGCCCGCCGCTACTGGCGGCACGTCTTCGGCCGGCGCCTGTCCCGTACCGCCGCGGTGACCGTGCCGGACCTGCGCGGGGTCCTGACGGCCGTGGCCGCGGGCGCCGGGTTCAGCGTGCTGCCCCGCTATCTGTGCCAGGACCTGCTGGAGTCCGGCGCGCTCGTGGCGCTGCTGGAACCGGAGGACCCGCCGATCAACACCGGCTTCCTCGTCCAGCGGCCCGGCGCCTCCGACAACCCGGACGTGGCCCGCGTCCGCGCCCTGCTGCTGCGGGCGGCGCGCGGCTGGTAGGCCGTTCAGGCCGCGGGGTCTTCGAGGGCGGCCCGCCACTCCGGGGCCAGCACCGCCCAGATCTCCTCGTCGTGCCGCTCGCCCCGGTACAGGTGGCTTTCCCGCAGCACGGCCTCCTTGCGCATGCCGAGCCGGCGGGCGACCGCGATGCTGGGCGCGTTGCCGGCCGACACCCACCACTCGACGCGGTGGATGCCCCGCTCCCGGATGGCCCAGTCGACGAGCAGGCGTGCCGCCCGGGTCACCAGACCCCGGCCCACCCCGGCCGGCTCCAGCCAGCAGCCCGCCTCCGCCGTACCCTGCGCCACGTCCATCCGGCGCAGGATCACCGCCCCGACCAGGGTGCCGCCGAGGCGGATCCCCCGGATCAGGCCCTCGTCGGCCGCCTCCTTCCGCGCGTACGCCTCCAGGAACGCCCGGCCGGCGGCCACGTCCGTGACCACGTCCGGCAGTCCGTTGAACCGCCCGATGAACTCCCGTCCCCGGTCCACATGGGCGAGGAACTCCTCGGCCTGCCAGGGCTGGAGCGGGCACAGCTCGGCGCCGTCGGCACCGAGTGGGGTCGCGAACATGGTCACCTTCGGGTGAGCGGGTGGGACATCTGGTACGCCAGCCTACGGTCCGCGTCCTCGCCGATGGCGGTGAGGAACTCGTCCAGTTCCATGAACCACTGCCAGGCCGGCCGGCCGTCGGCCTCCGCCAGCCGCGCCACCACCAGGTCCTCCAGCTCCGGGACCCGCTTGTTCTTCCAGACCTTGTCGGCGAGGCTCACCAGCAGGTCCGCCACACCGGTGCCGGGAGCCGCCCAGGACGCGTGGGTGCCGGCGAACCGGGCGAGTCGGGCCGTCACCCCGTACGCCAGCAGCAACTCCCGCCCCGCTGCCTCGTGTCGCGCGCCGGGACCGGACAGCTCGGCCGGGTGCAGCGCCTTGCCGATGTCGTGCGTGGCGGCACCGAACAGCACCGCCTCGGCGTCGAACTCCAGCCGGGGGCAGTGCCGTTGCACCCATGCCACGAGCTGGGCGGCGACGTCGTGCACCGCCCGGAGGTGGGCCACCAGCCGGGGCGGCGCGCCGGCCCGCTCCAGCAGCAGGGCGGCCTGTCCGGGCAGGGGGCGCAGGGGCGGGTCACCGGTGTCGTCCGTGGCGATGGACACGGTGTCGGCGGCGGTCATCGGGTCAGCGTAGCCGCGGTCCGCGACCGACATCGTTGTCCCGCGGCCCTGGATGGCGGGGCCGGATCGCCGGGCCGACCATGGTGGTGGGATACGGCCGCCGCAGCACCGGTGCCGTCCGAGGCCGCCGGGGACGGAGGCCGGCCCCGGCCGCGGTCAGCGGCCGGAAGGGAGGACACCGCCATGCTGGAAGTGAAGACGGTCGAGAAGCCGGACGAACGGCGCGACTTCCCCCGCGGCCACCTCGAAGCCCTCCACCTGACCGGACTCGACTTCGCGGTGGGCACGTTCGAGCCGGGGTGGCGCTGGTCGGAGTCGGTGGCGCCGATCGCGGGCACCGAGAGCTGCATGGTCCACCACAACGGGTACGTCGTGCAGGGACGGATGCACCTGCGCATGGACGACGGCGGTGAGGGCGAGGTCGGCCCGGGCGACGTCTTCGTCTGCCCGCCCGGCCACGACGCCTGGGTGGTCGGTGACGAACAGGTCGTCGTCCTGGACTTCGCCGGGACGATGGCGAACGAGTACGCGAAGGGGTAGGGCCTCTCTTCCGGATCTTGCCGGTGTCGCGGGGCGGCCAGGTGGCGCGGTCGCTCGGGGCCGGCCTGATCCGGAAGAAAGACCCTGGCCGGACGCCGGTGTCCGTCCGCGTGTCCCCGCCGCCGGGCCGCACCGGGCGCGGCCCGGCGGCCTGCCCGAAGGTCCTGTCAGCCCGTGGCGTCGAAGGTCCCCGCCCCCTCCTCCGCGAACCCGACGGCGTCCGGGTGGCCGAACAGGCCCGGGAGACCGCCGGTGTGGAGGAGGACCGTCTTCTCGCCGGCCCGGACGGTGCCGTCGGCGATCGCGGCGTGCAGGCCGGCCAGGGCCCGGCCGGTGTAGACAGGGTCCAGCGGCAGGCCCTCGGTGCGGGCGGCCAGCCGCAGCGCCTCGCGTACCGGGCCGGTCAGCGTCGCGTACCCGGCACCCACCTGGTCCCGGCGGATCCGCAGCCCCTCCGGGGAGAGGCGCTCCGTGGTGAGCGGTGCGGCGAACTCGGTCACCGCCGCCGCCGGGTCGGCCAGCGCGCCCACGTCGACGCCCAGCACCGCCCCGCTGCCCAGGGCCGCGACCAGCCCGGCCATCGTGCCGCCGGAGCCGAGCGCCACCACCGTCGTGCGCAGCCCCGGCAGTTGCTCGCGCAGTTCCTCGCCGCAGCGCAGGTAGCCGCGGGCGCCCAGGACGCCGGAACCGCCGAAGGGGATCAGCGCTGGGCGGGCACCGCCGGCCCGCAGGCGCGCGCAGACCTCGGCCGCCGCCGCGTCCAGCCCGGCCTGGTCGACCGGGCCGGCCCAGGCGAGCCGGGCGCCGAACAGGCCGTCGAGGGCCAGGTTTCCGGAGCGGGAGGCGCCCGGGGAGCCGCGCAGCACGAGGACGACCGCCAGACCGAGCCGGGCGCCCGCGGCGGCGGTGAGCCGGGCGTGGTTGCTCTGCGGGGCGCCGGTGGTCACCAGCGTGTCCGCGCCCTCGGCGAGGGCCGCGCCGACCGTCCACTCCAGCTTGCGGATCTTGTTCCCGCCGCCGCCGAGACCGGTCAGGTCGTCCCGTTTCACCCACAGGTCGTCCGGCCCGAGTCCCAGCGCGGCGGCCAGCCGGGGCGCCGGTTCCAGCGGGGTGGGGAAGGTGCCCAGCGGCACGGGCGGGTGAGTCATGGCGACGCGTCCTCGGGTCGGGTCCGGCGATGGGCCCAGTGGATCACGGACCGGCGCCCGGCGTCACACCGGCAGCAGCCCCGCGATGAGCCCGCTCAGCTGCCGGGCCGTGCGGCACTCGTGCATCTCGACCAGCTCGGCGTAGGCGGGCGCGGCCGAGTCGCCGGTGCCCCAGCGGTCGCGCGGCTCGGGGTTCAGCCAGTACACGCGCCGGGCCCGCCGGGCCAGCTCGCGCACGGCGGGGAGGTTGGGGTCGCTCATGTTCGTCCGGGCGTCCCCGAGGACGAACACGGTCGTCCGCGGGCCGACCGCACCGCCGTACCGCTCGGTGAACTCGCCCAGGGCCACGCCGTAGTCGCTGCTGCCGTGCCAGCCGGTGAGCACGGCCTCGGCGCGGATCCGGGCGCTCAGCCCGTCGGGGTCGGCGCGGCCGTGGTCGAGCAGGCCGGTGACCTCGTCGAGCCGGTTGACGAAGGCGAACACGCGCACCTTGCTGAACTGGTCGTGCAGGGCCTGCACGAGGAGCATGGTGAAGTCCGAGAAACCGGACACCGAGCCGGACACGTCGCAGAGCAGCACCAGTTCGGGGCGGACGGGGCGGCGCCGGCGCAGCACCGGCCGCATCGGCACCCCGCCCGTGGACAGCGAGGAGCGCAGGGTGCGGCGCAGGTCGATCGTGCCGCGCGCGGCCCGGCGGCGGCGCGCGGCGAGCCGGGTGGCCAGCTTGCGCGCCAGCGGCTGGACGGCCCTGCGCAGTTCGGCGAGTTGGTCCCGGCCGGCGAGCAGGAAGTCGACCCGGTCGGCGGTCGGCCGGACTCCCCGCCGCGCGATCTCGTCCGGCCCGCGCCGCTCCGCGACCCGGCGCCGGGCCTCCGTCCCGACCATCCGCCGGAACTCCTCGATGCGGCGCCGGATCTCGTCGTCCAGCAGCCGGTCCGCGAAGCCCGCGCCGCTCCCGTCCCGGCCGCGCACCTCGGACCGTACCCGGGCCAGCAGGGTCTGCGGGCGCAGCCGGTCCAGGGTCTGGTACGCCGACCAGCCGTCCGAGCCCGGTGAACTCCCGTACCCTCCCAGGCCGTCGACGGCCTCCGCCGCCAACCGGGCCAGCCGTGCCCGGTCGTCGGCGGCCAGCGCCTCCGCGAGCCGGTCCCGCAGGGTCTCGCGGTCCGGGGGAGCACCGTCCGGGCCGCCGACCCCGCGGGGGAAGTACAGGTCGAAGACCGAGTCGAACACGGCGCGTTGGCCCGGGCCGTGCAGCAGAGTGGCCGCCAGCCCCTCGCGCAGCAGCTCCCGGTCGGCGAGGCCCAGCGCCTCCACGGCGCGGGCCGCGTCCACGGTCTCCCCGGTGCCGATCCGCACCCCGTGCGCGCGCAGCGCCCCGGCGAGGCCCGTGATCCGGTCGGCGACGTCGGTCACAGCGCGTCCAGGTCGAGCTTGGCCGCCGCCTTCTGGATGTCGTCCTGGTGCTTGAGGATCACGCCGAGGGTGTCCCGGACGACGGTCTCGTCGAGGGTGCCGGCGCCCAGGGCCAGCAGGGTGCGCGCCCAGTCGATGGTCTCGGCGACGGACGGCACCTTGCGCAGGTCCATGGCGCGCAGCGCCCCGACGACCCGGACCACCGACGCGGTCAGCGCCTCGCCGAGACCCGGCACCTTCAGCCGTACGATCCGCCGCTCCAGCTCCTCCTCCGGGAAGCCGATGTGCAGGAAGAGGCAGCGGCGGCGCAGGGCCTCGGACAGCTCGCGGCCGGCGTTGGAGGTGAGCACGACGAACGGGCGGCGGGTCGCGGTGACCGTGCCCAGTTCCGGGACGGTGATCTGGAAGTCGCTCAGCACCTCCAGCAGCAGTCCCTCCATCTCGACGTCGGCCTTGTCGGTCTCGTCGATGAGCAGCACCGTCGGCTCGTCGCCGCGGATGGCGGTGAGCAGCGGGCGGGGGAGCAGGAACTCCTCGCTGAAGATGTCGGTGCGGGTCTCGTCCCAGCTCTCGTCGCGGCCCGCGCTGATGCGCAGCAGCTGCTTGGCGTGGTTCCACTCGTACAGGGCCCGGGACTCGTCCACGCCCTCGTAGCACTGGAGCCGGACCAGCCGGGCCGCGGCCACCTGGGCGACAGCCTTGGCCAGTTCGGTCTTGCCGACCCCGGCCGGGCCCTCGACCAGCAGCGGCTTGCCCAGCCGGGCGGCGAGGAAGACGGTCGTGGCGACGGCGGGCGAGGCGAGATAGCCGGTCTCGGCGAGGCGGGCGGAGACGTCGTCGACGGACGTGAACAACGGGGCCTCCGGCGGGTCGGGGAGCGGGCTCCTGGGGCGAACAACGGCCGAGCCCCTATCTAAGCGCTTGTTCAGCTCCGGCGCCACGGGTATGTGCCCGGCCGACGGGCTCCGCCGCGACGGCGAACGCCCTGCTGGGCACCGCCGGGGAGCGCGGCGCCGGCTCCCCCGGACGGGCCAGCCCAGCGCGCCGCCGCCCCCGGCCGCCCGGTCCAATGGAGCCGTGACCGCGCCCCCGGACGACTGCCTCGCGCGCAACGAGTGGATCTGCGGCGCCTACCTGAGCACCCGCCGGCAGATCCTGCTCGACGCGGTCGTCCAGCACCTCCAGCTGACCTTCCTGTCGGTCCTGATCGGCCTGCTCGTCGCCCTGCCGCTCGCGGTACTCGCCCGCCGCTGGGGATGGGCCGCCGGACCGGTCCTCGCCGTCACGACGATCCTCTACACCATCCCGTCGCTGGCCATGTTCTCCCTGCTCCTGCCCCTCTACGGCCTCTCGGCCACCCTGGTCGTCGCCGGGCTGGTGCTGTACTCGCTCACCCTGCTCGTCCGGAACATCCTCGCCGGGCTGCGCGCGGTCCCCGAAGAGACCCGGCAGGCCGCGCTCGGCCTCGGTTACGGCCCCGTCCGCCTGCTCCTCACCGTCGAGCTGCCCCTCGCCCTGCCCGCCGCGATGGCCGGCCTGCGCATCGCCACCGTCTCGGCGGTCTCCCTGGTCACGGTCGGCGCGATCGTCGGCTTCGGCGGCCTCGGCGACCTCATCTACGCGGGCATGAACACCTACTTCAAGGCCCAGGTGCTCACCGCGTCCGTGCTGTGCGTGGTCATCGCCGTCGCCGCCGACGTGCTCCTGCTGGGCGTGCAGCGGCTGATCACGCCCTGGACGCGGGCGGCCCGCGGATGAACGCCCTCGCCGCCGCCTGGGACTGGCTCGCCGACCCCGCGCACTGGTCGGGCGACGACGGCATCCGGCACCGGCTGCTCCAGCACCTCGCGCTCACCGTCGCCTGCCTGCTGCTCAGCTGTCTGATCGCGCTGCCCGTCGCCCTCGTCCTCGGCCACCTCGGCAAGGGCGGCGCGCTCGCCGTGAACATCTCCAACGTCGGCCGGGCCGTGCCCACCTTCGCCGTCCTGGTGCTGCTGCTCCTGACCCCGGTCGGCAGGTGGGGCGAGGGCCCGACGGTGGTCGCCCTGGTGCTCTTCGCCGTACCGCCGCTGCTCACCAATGCCTACGTCGGCATGCGCGAGGTCGACCGCAGCGTGGTCCAGGCCGCCCGGGGCATGGGGATGACCGGCCGGCAGGTGCTGTTTCACGTGGAATTGCCCCTTTCGCTCCCCCTGGTGCTGAACGGGGTGCGGATCGCCGCCGTCCAGCTCGTGGCCACCGCCACCATCGCCGCGCTCGCCGGCGGCGGCGGCCTCGGCCGGATCATCACGGCCGGGTTCAACCTCGCCAGCACCCCGATGGTGGTCGCGGGCGCGCTGCTCGTCGCCGGGTTCGCCCTCCTCGTCGAGGGGGTCTTCGAGGTGGTCGAGCGGCTGGCGCCGGTGTGGGCCCGGGGCGGCCGGTGAGGGCGCGTACGGCACTCGCCGCGCTCGCGCTCCTCCTGCCGGCCGGCTGCGCCACCGGCCCGGCCCTGGAACACCGCGGCCAGGTCACCGCACCGCCCGGCGACAGCCGCCACCTGACCATCGGCTCGGCCGGCTTCACCGAGAGCGACCTGCTCGCCCAGCTCTACGCCCAGCTGCTGAACCAGGCCGGCTACCGGACGTCCATCCTCACCGTCGCCAACCGGGAGCTGTACGAACCGGCCCTGGAGTCGGGCCAGATCGACGTCGTGCCCGAGTACGCGGCCACGTTCGCCGACTGGCTCAACGCCAAGACGCACGGCGCGGGCGCACGCCCGGTCGGCTCGCCCGACCTCGCCGCCACGATGCGGGCGCTGCGCGGCCTCGCCGCACCCCGCGGCCTCACCGTCCTGCCCCCGGGCCGGGCCGTCGACCAGAACGCCTTCGCGGTGACCGCCGCCTACGCCCGCCGGCACCGCCTCAGGACCCTCAGCGACCTCGGCGCCTCCGGACTGAAGGTACGGCTCGCGGCGGGCGACGAGTGCGTGCAGCGGCCGTACTGCGCGCCGGGCCTGCGGAAGGTGTACGGCATCGACATCACCGGCATCGACCCCAAGGGCGTGGGCACCACCCAGGCCAAGCGGGCCGTGCAGACCGGCCGGGACCAGATGGTGCTGACCACCACCACCGACGCCACCCTCGGCTCCTTCGGCCTGGTCCTGCTCGCCGACGACAAGCGGCTGCAGAACGCCGACTACGTCGTCCCGGTCGTCAACCGCTCGCGCGCGGGCGGCCCCCGTGTGGCGAAGGTGCTCGGCAGGCTCAACGACGTCCTCACCACCGGCGACCTGGCCGCCATGAACCAGCAGGTCGACAGCTGGCGCCGGCTCCCGGCCGACGTGGCCCGCACCTATCTGTCGGACAAGGGCCTGCTGAAGTAGCCCGCCTCAGGCGTCCGCCACCGATGCGAACCGCACCTGTCCGCGGGGCACACCGCGTGCGTCCGCGTCCACCGAGCGGCGCAGCGCCTCGTGCAGCTTCGCCGGCGTCAGCACCCCGCGGAACCGCGCCCCCTCCAGCACGGCGACCCACCCGGCGTCGTACTGGAGCATCACACCGAACGCCTGCTTCAGCGGGGCGCCGACCGGCACCCAGGCGGTCATCCGGTGCGTCAGCTCCCCGACTGTGCCGCCCGCCACCAGTTCCTCGATGCCGACCCAGCCGTGCAGGTCACCGCCCCGGTCCAGCACCACCGCCCACCGGGCGCCCTCGGCCCGCAACCGCTCCAGCGCCTGCCCGGCGGGCTCGTCCAGGCGGGCCACCGGCGGCTGCTCCAGGTCCTCCGGCTCGATCGTGGTGACCGACAGCCGCTTCAGCCCGCGGTCGGCGCCCACGAAACCGGCGACGTACGGCGTCGCGGGCGACCCCAGCACCGCGCCGGGCGTGTCGAACTGCTCGATGCGGCCCTGCCCGTACACGGCGATACGGTCGCCGAGCCGGACGGCCTCCTCGATGTCGTGCGTGACCAGCAGCACCGTCTTGCGCACCGCGGCCTGCATGCGCAGGAACTCGTCCTGCAACTGCTCGCGCACCACCGGGTCGACCGCGCCGAACGGCTCGTCCATCAGCAGCACCGGCGGATCCGCGGCCAGCGCCCGCGCCACGCCGACCCGCTGCCGCTGCCCGCCGGACAGCTGCTCCGGGTAGCGCGACCCGTACGTCTTCGGGTCCAGGCCCACCAGGTCCAGCAGCTCGGCCGCCCGGGCCCGCGCCTTCGCCCGCGTCCAGCCGAGCAGTGCGGGCACGGTCGCGGTGTTGTCCAGGACGGTGCGGTGCGGGAAGAGGCCCACCTGCTGGATGACGTACCCGATCCGGCGGCGCAGCCGGACCGGGTCGACGGTCGCGACGTCCTCGCCGCCGACGAGGATCCGGCCCGAGGTCGGCTCGATGAGCCGGTTCACCATCATCATCGTGGTCGTCTTGCCGCACCCGGACGGTCCCACGAGCGTGACCAGCTCGCCCTCGGACACCTCGAAGGAGAGGTCGTCCACGGCCGTCGTACCGTCCGGATACCGCTTGGTGACCTGCTCGAACCGGATCATTCCCTCACGCTACGGCAGCGTCCCCCGGGCCTCATCCCGCCGTGCCCCGACCGGCGGACACCGACGTTCACCGCCCGGCCGTGAGCACGATTGTGGGCTCGCCGCTCTGCATGCCCCACAGAGACGATCACTTCGGCGGCGCCGTCGTCCAGCAGCCGCTGCCGCTTGGTGCGGGTGCGGGTGCGGGTGACGGCGACGGGCGTGGCGCCGAGCCGGTTCCAAGGGGGTGGGTCAGCCGAGCAGGATCACCTCCAGGGTGCGTGGGCCGTGCACGCCCTCCACCCGGTCCAGTTCGATGTCGCTGGTGGCCGACGGGCCCGAGATCCACGTCAACGGCCGGGTGGGATCGAGGCGTTCGAGGGCCTGCGGGACGGAGTTGACGACCTGGTCCGGGACGCGGACGACACAGATGTGGTGGTCCGGGACGAGCGAGATACGGCGCCGGCCCTGGTCCGGGGAGCCGTCGAGGACGATCGTGCCGGTCTCGGCGATCGCCACGGCGCAGCCCGTCACCACGCTGTCGACCCGGTCCAGCCGCTGCGCAGTGTCCGCCGCCCGGTCCCGGATCCGCACGGGACCGGCGGCCGGCAGCCACTCCGCCGGCAGCCCCGGCGGGACCAGCACCTCCCGGGAGCCTCGCTCGGCCAGCAGCCGCATGACCAGCAGCGGCAGCTCCCCGGCGTCGGCGCGGTGCACGAGCGCCCGGTAGTCCGCCAGGTTCTCCGCCAGCAGCTCCACCGTCTCCTCGACGGTCCGCTCCCCGTGCTCGCGCAGATAGTCCCGCGCCACCGCCTCCTCGTACGGCCGGTCCTCCGGTGCCACGTCCGCGAGCGCGCGCCGCACCCGGCCCAGGACCCGTTCCCTGCTGCTCACTTGGTGCCGTCCTTTCCGCCGTGCGTGCGCTGCCACCAGTCCCGGAAGGGCTCCCGCGGCACAGCCGGCAGCTCCCGGGTGCCGCTCCAGGCCCGGCCGGGGCCCGGCAGCGTACGGGGGTGCAGCCGGCGGGTCCGGGAGGCCAGCCGCTGGCCCGCGCGCAGCGCGCCCGGGTGGGAGAACGCCCAGCGTGCCGCCCGCATCGCCGCCCGCTCGGCCGCGTGCCCCTTCGCCGGCCGGAGCACCACCTTGTTGCCCTGCCGTACCGCCGGACCGCCCTCCACGACCCGCTCGCGCAGGTGCACCAGCACCTCGGGGATGTCGATGGCGACCGGGCACACCTCGTAGCAGGCCCCGCACAGGCTCGACGCGTACGGCAGCGAGGCGTCGATCTCGCTCTGCGTCCCCCGGAGCTGGGGGCTGAGAATGGCGCCGATGGGGCCCGGGTAGACCGAGCCGTAGGCGTGCCCGCCAGCCCGCTCGTACACCGGGCAGACGTTCAGGCAGGCGGAGCAGCGGATGCAGCGCAGCGCCTGGCGGCCGACCTCGTCGGCGAGCGTGTCGGTACGGCCGTTGTCCAGCAGGACCAGGTGGAAGGCGCGCGGGCCGTCCTCGTCCGTGGTGCCCGTCCACATGCTGGTGTACGGGTTCATGCGCTCGGCGGTGGAGGAGCGGGGGAGGGTCTGGAGGAAGACCTCCAGGTCCCGCCAGGAGGGGACGACCTTCTCGATGCCGACGACCGAGATGAGCGTCTCCGGCAGCGTCAGGCACATCCGGCCGTTGCCCTCGGACTCCACCACGACCAGCGTGCCGGTCTCGGCGACCATGAAGTTGGCGCCGGAGATGCCGACCTTCGCGCGCAGGAACTTCTCCCGCAGGTGCAGCCGGGCGGCCTCGGCGAGTTCGGCGGGCGTGTCCGTCAGGCCCTCCGGGGCCGGCCTGCCCCACTCGCCCATCTCGGCGCGGAAGATGTCCCGGATCTCGCCCCGGTTGCGGTGGATGGCCGGGACCAGGATGTGCGAGGGGCGGTCCTTGCCCAACTGCACGATCAGTTCGGCGAGATCGGTCTCGTAGGCGCGGACGCCCGCGGCCTCCAGGGCTTCGTTGAGGCCGATCTCCTGCGTGGCCATCGACTTGACCTTCACGACCTCCGACTCGCCCGTCTCCTCGACCAGCCGGGCCACGATCCGGTTGGCCTCGTCGGCGTCGGCGGCCCAGTGGACCGTACCGCCCGCCGCGGTGACCGACTCCTCCAACTGCACCAGGTAGCGGTCGAGATGGCGCAGGGTGTGGTCCTTGATCCGCCTGCCCGCCTCGCGCAGGGCCGCCCAGTCGGACAACTCGGCCACCGCCCGGGCCCGTTTGGCGCGGATGGTGTGGGTGGCGTGCCGCAGGTTGCCGCGCAGGGTGGCATCGTGGACGGCGTCGTGCGCGGCCTTCGGGAAGGCCGGCATGCCGAGATACGTACCGGTCATACCGCCGGTTCCTCCTCCGTGCTCGCCAGGATCTCCGCGATGTGCACCGGCCGCATGCCCGTCCGCAGCCGGCTCATCGTGCCGCCGAGGTGCATCAGACAGGAGTTGTCGGCCGCACACAGCACCTCCGCGCCCGTCGACTCGGCGTTGCGTACCTTGTCCGCGCCCATCGCCGCCGACACCTCGGCGTTCTTCAGCGCGAACGTGCCGCCGAACCCGCAGCACTCCTCGGCGCCGGGCAGCTCGACCAGCTCCAGCCCCTTCACGGCCCGGAGCAGCCGGCGCGGCCGGTCGCCGAGGCCGAGACCGCGCAGCCCGTGGCAGGTCGGGTGGTAGGTGACCGTGTGCGGGTACCAGGCGCCGACGTCCGTCACCCCGAGCACGTCCACCAGGAACTCCGTCAGCTCGTACGTCTTCGGCACCACCGGAGCCAGCGTCCGCGCCAGCGAGTCCCCCCGCCCCTCGGCCCGGGCCCGCTCGCCCATGCGCGGATACAGCTCCCGCACCATCGCCCCGCACGATCCGGACGGCGTCACGATCGCCTCGTAGTCCCGGAAGACATCGGAGAAGTGCCGGGCCAAGGGCTCGGCCTCATGGCGGTACCCGGTGTTGTAGTGCGCCTGCCCGCAGCAGCTCTGGCCCATCGGGAAGTCGACGTCGACACCCAGTCTGGTCAGCAGCTTCACCACGGCACGCCCGGTGTCCGGATACAGCGTGTCGTTGACACAGGTCAGGAACAGGGCGACACGCATCGCGGCTCCTCGGTGTCGGTCATCGGACGAGTGCAGGGTAGTCGGCGGGTCCCGGCGACGGCAGGGCCCGGCTCACCGCGGGGCGAGCCGGGCCTCGGCCGCCCGCCACCGGCCGGGGTCGCCGCGGGGCGTGTACCGGGTGAGCGGCTGGGTGCGGGTGAGCAGCCGGCGCAGGTCGGCCAGGTCGCCGGCGAGTCCCTGTGCGCGGGCCTGCACGAGGACGTTGCCGAGGGCGGCGGCCTCGGTCGCGCCGGCCACCACCGGCAGACCGCAGGCGTCGGCCGTCAGCTGGCACAGCAGCGCGTTGCGGGTGCCGCCGCCGACCAGGTACACCACGTCCACCGGACGGTCGGCCAGCCGCTGCGCGTCCGTCACGGCCCGCCGGTGGGCGAGGGCCAGGGAGTCCAGGATGCACCGGGTGATCTCGGCCCGCGTCCCGGGGACCGGCTGCCCCGACTCCCGGCACGCCTGCGCGATCCGCTCCGGCATGCGCCCCGGCGCGAGGAACGCCTCGTCCCCGGCGTCCACCACCGAGCGCAGCGCCGGCACGGTGGCCGCCCCCCGCAGCAGCACCCCCAGATCCGGCTCCCCCCAGGCCCGTACGCACTCCTGGAGCAGCCACAGCCCCATGATGTTGCGCAGATACCGGACGGTGCCGTCGAGCCCCAGCTCGTTGGCGAAGTTCGCGGCCCGGCTCTCCTCGGTGAGTACCGGAGCGCGCAGTTCGAGGCCGGCCAGCGACCAGGTGCCGGTGCAGATGTAGGCGAAGCGCTCACCGGCAGCCGCGGGGACGGCGGCCACCGCGGAGGCGGTGTCGTGCGAGCCGACGGTGGTCACCGGCACCGGACCGGTCAGACCCGTCTCCGCCAGCACCTGCGGCCGCAGCGTCCCGGCCGGGTCGCCGGGCTGCCGCAGCGGCGCGAACAGGCCGAGGTCGATGCCGAGCCGGTCGGCGGTCCCGTACGACCAGTCGCGGGTCCGGGGGTCGATCAGCTGGGTGGTGGAGGCGTTGGTCAGCTCGGTGCCCTGCTCGCCGGTGAGCCAGTACGCCAGCAGGTCCGGGACGAGCAGCAGCCGCTTCGCGGCGGCCAGTTGGGCCGTGGAGCGGGCGGCCGTGAGCTGGTAGAGGGTGTTGAACGGCGCGTACTGCAGACCGGTGGCCGCGTACAGCTCGGCGGCCGGCACGGTCGCCCACACCTGCTCCGCGACCCCCTCGGTACGGCCGTCCCGGTAGTGCACCGGGTTGCCGAGCAGGGCCCCGTCGGCGTCCAGCAGGCCGTAGTCGACGGCCCAGCCGTCGACGCCCACGGAGGCGAGCCGTCCACCGCAGTGGGCACCGGCCGCCCGCAGCCCGTCCAGGACACCGCCGTACAGCGCGAGGATGTCCCAGCGCAGCCCCTCCGGGAGGCGCACCGGACGGTTGGGGAACCGGTGGGCCTCGCTCAGCTCCACCGAGTCCGGGCCGACCCGCCCGACCATCACCCGCCCGCTGGAGGCTCCGAGATCGACCGCCGCGTACGACTTCACGTCCGCGCTCACCGCAGGAACGCGGCCGCCACACCCGCGTCGACCGGAATGTGCAGACCGGTGGTGTGCGTGAGGTCCCCGCCGGTGAGCGCGAACACCGCGTTCGCCACGTGCTCGGGCAGCACCTCCCGCTTGAGGATGGTCCGCTGCGCGTAGAACTCGCCCAGCTTCTCCTCCGGCACCCCGTACACGGCGGCCCGCTGCGCACCCCAGCCGCCCGCGAAGATCCCGGACCCGCGCACCACCCCGTCCGGGTTGACCCCGTTGACCCGGATCCCGTGCTCGCCCAACTCGGCCGCCAGGAGCCGTACCTGGTGGGCCTGGTCGGCCTTGGCGGCGGAGTAGGCGATGTTGTTCGGCCCGGCGAAGACGGCGTTCTTCGAGGCGATGTACACGATGTCGCCGCCCAGCCCCTGCGCGGTCATCACCCGGGCCGCCTCCCGCGACACGAGGAACGACCCGCGGGCCATGACGGCGTGCTGGAGGTCCCAGTCCTTCGCCGACGTCTCCAGCAGCGGCTTGGAGAGGGAGATCCCGGCGTTGTTGACGACCAGGTCGACCCCGCCGAAGGCGAGCACGGCCGCCTCGAACGCGGCGGCGATCTGCTCCTCGGAGGTGACGTCGACGGTGACGGGGACGGCCTTGTCCGGCCCGCCCAGCTCCTCGGCGACGGCCGCGGCGCTCCCGCCGTTCAGGTCGGCGACGACGACACACGCCCCCTCGGCCACCAGCCGGTGCGCGATGGCCTTCCCGATCCCGCTGCCGGCCCCGGTGACGAGCGCGACGCGCGTGGCGAGCGGCTCGGGCTCGGGCATCCGCCGGAGCTTGGCCTCCTCCAGCGCCCAGTACTCGATCCGGAACTTCTCGGCCTCCTCGATCGGCGCGTACGACGAGACGGCCTCCGCGCCCCGCATCACGTGGACGGCGTTGACGTAGAACTCGCCGGCCACGCGGGCGGTCTGCTTGTCCTTGCCGAAGGAGAACATGCCGACGCCCGGCACCAGCACGACGGCCGGGTCGGCGCCGCGCAGGGCGGGGGAGTCGGGCCGGGCGTGCCGCCGGTAGTAGGCGGCGTACTCCTCCCGGTAGGCGGCGTGCAGGTCCCGCAGCCGGGCGACGGCCTCGTCCAGCGGCGCGGCCGGCGGCAGGTCGAGCACGAGCGGCCGCACCTTGGTGCGCAGGAAGTGGTCCGGGCAGGAGGTGCCCAGGGCGGCCAGCCGGGGGTGCTCGGCGCGGGCCAGGAAGTCGAGCACCACCTCGGCGTCGGTGAAGTGTCCGACCTGGGGCCGGTCCTGGGAGGCGAGCGCGCGGACGTACGGCGCGAGCGCGGCCGCCCGCTGCCTCCGCTCGGCCTCGGGCAGCGCCTCGTACCGCTCGACGACCGGCCCGAAGGGTTCCGCCCTGCCCTTCTCGGCGAGGAACGCCTCGGCGGTCCGGATGATGTGCAGCGAGTTGCGCTCGCACTCCTCGGAGGAGTCGCCCCAGGCGGTGATGCCGTGCCCGCCGAGGACGCAGCCGACGGCCTGCGGGTTGGCGGCCCTGATCGCGGCGATGTCCAGCCCGAGCTGGAACCCGGGCCGCCGCCACGGCACCCACACCACGCTGTCCCCGAAGCACTCGGCGGTCAGCTTCTCCCCGTCGGCCGCGCAGGCGAGCGCGATACCGGAGTCCGGGTGGAGGTGATCGACGTGCGGGGCGTCCACCAGCCCGTGCATGGCGGTGTCGATCGAGGGCGCGGCCCCGCCCCTGCCGTGCAGGCAGTAGTCGAACGCGGCGACCATCTCGTCCTCGCGCCCGACCCCGGGGTACACCTCGGCCAGGGCCCGCAGCCGGTCCAGCCGCAGCACGGCCAGCCCGTCCTCGGTGAGCGTGCCGAGGTCGCCACCGGACCCCTTCACCCACATCAGCTCCACCTCGCCCCCGGTGACGGGGTCGGTGGCGGAGCCCTTGGCGGACGCGTTCCCGCCGGCGTAGTTGGTGTTCCGGGGATCGGAGCCGAGCCGGTGGGAGCGGGAGAGGAGAGCGGCGACTTCGGGATGGGTGGTCATGAGGATCGGTTCCTGTTCGGAAGAGGGACGGACGGACAGGGGCGCGGGCCGTGTCGATGTGCGGCTCCGCCGCGTGGGCGCGGGAAGCCGCAACGCACCCCGCGACGGTGCTCCGGAGGCGGACGCGTCACGCTCCCCAACCGGCCTGGTCCCCACCCACCCGCTCGGCGACGATCTTCTCGCCCCACCCGGACCGGGCGTAGGCGCCCATCGGATCGGGATCCAGCCCCGACTCCTCCCGGACCTCGCCGAGAAGCCCCCGCACGTCCGTGTTGTAGGCGTCCATCAGCACGGCGTTGGCCGCCAGCACGTCCCCGGCCCGCTGAGCCGCGGCCAGCGCCTCCCGGTCGACCAGCAGTGCCTTCGCCGTGGCCTCCTGCACGTTCATCACCGAGCGGATGATCGCCGGGATCTTCGCCTCGATGTTGTGGCACTGGTCGAGCATGAACGCGATGTCGGAGGTGAACCCCCCGCCCCGGATCACCTCGTACATGATCCGGAACAGCTGGAAGGGATCGGCCGCCCCCACCATCAGGTCGTCGTCGGCGTAGAACCGCGAGTTGAAGTCGAACCCGCCGAGCTTCCCCTCGCGCAGCAGCGTCGCCACGATGAACTCGATGTTGGTTCCCGGCGCGTGGTGCCCGGTGTCGACGACCACCCGGGCCTTGTCGCCGAGCTTCAGACAGTGCGCGTAGGCGGTTCCCCAGTCCGGGACGTCGGTCGTGTAGAAGGCCGGCTCGAAGAACTTGTACTCCAGCAGCATCCGCTGCCCCGTGCCGAGCCGCGCGTAGACCTCGGCCAGCCCTTCGGCGAGCCGGTCCTGCCGGGCGCGGACGTCGTCCTGCCCGGGGTAGTTCGTCCCGTCGGCGAACCACAGCTTCAGGTCCCGCGACCCGGTGGCGTCCATGATGTCCACGCACCGCAGCAGGTGGTCGACGGCCTTGCGGCGCACCGCCGCGTCCGGGTGGCAGATGCTGCCCAGCCTGTAGTCGTCGTCCTGGAAGGTGTTGGAGTTGATCGCGCCCAGCCGCACGCCCCGTTCCTCGGCGTACTCGGCGAGGGCCGCGTAGTCCTCCACGGTGTCCCAGGGGATGTGCAGGGCCACGGTCGGCGTGACCCCGGTGAAGGCGTGCACCTGTGCCGCGTCCTGCAGTTTCTCCCAGGGCGAGCGCGGCACCCCGGCCTGTGCGAAGACCTTGAAGCGGGTCCCGGAGTTCCCGTACGCCCACGACGGCGTCTCGACGGCCTGGGTCCTGAGCGCGGCCTTCACCGCGGCGAGGTCGGTCACTTCGGGGCTCCTGGTGAGGTCGGACGGCACGAGGGAGTGTGTGAAACGATTCAAAACGGCAAGCTAGGGGTCGCCCGGAGGGGTGTCAAGCAGTCCGGCCGGCTTGGCTCTCCGTGACCCCGTTGTGACTACGGCTATCGAGATCTTTTCGATAGGGACCCATTGACGTGCCATGACTGCGGTGCCTACCGTCCCGGCCATCCACTTGAAACCTTTCACGACCCCGTGGCGGGCCCGCTGCCCTGCCGCCGGCGTCGTCGAGGAGCCCCCATGACCCACCCGCCTGACACGGAACCGGCCCCGGTGCCGGCGCTGAAGGGCGTCTCCAAGTCCTTCGGCGCCGTACGCGCCCTGCGGGACGTCTCCCTGGAGCTGCTGCCCGGCGAGGTGCACGCCCTCGCCGGCGAGAACGGCGCGGGCAAGTCGGCCGTCAAGCTCCTCAGGACCGCCTACAAGGGCAAGGTCAGGCTGACCGGCCTCGGCACGCCGAACGACATGCGCGAGTACGTCAAGAACGGCACCGTCGACGCCTTCGAGCTGTGGGACCCGGCCAAGCGCGGCGACCTGGCCGCGCGGACCGCGGTGGCGCCGGCCTCGGGCCAGATCACCGGCAGGGAGGGCGAGACCTTCAAGGCCGGTGGCACGACGTACACCATCGGCAAGGACGGCGTGATCAGCCTGGGCAGGCCGACCGTGTTCGACGCCGAGAACATCGACCAGTTCGACTTCCGAGAGACCGGGGTTCGCTGATGCAGCGCGTGTGTTTCCTGCTGAAGGTCCGGGCCGACCGGCTCGACGAGTACCGTGAGCGGCACGCGGCCGTCTGGCCGGAGATGCTCGACGCCCTGAAGGCGACGGGCTGGCACAACTACTCGCTGTTCCTGCGCGAGGACGGCCTGCTCGTCGGCTATCTGGAGACGGCGGACTTCGCCGCCGCCCAGGCCGGCATGGAGGCCACCGGCGTCAACGCCCGCTGGCAGGCCGAGATGGCGCCGTTCTTCGAGTCGCTGGACGGCGCCCGCCCCGACGAGGCCATGAAACCGCTCACCGAAGTGTTCCACCTCGCCTGACCACCTGGAGCCGCACATGAGACGACGCACCGTGCAGGCCGGCGCCCCCGCCGCCTCCGTCACGGCCGCCGGAACCGCACGGGCGGCCGTCCCGGGCCCGTCGGTCACCAGCAGGGGCACCACCCGACTCGACTCCCAGGCCGTCTACTTCGTCTCCTACGACGGGCTGGTCAACAACAACTCCTTCCAGAAGAACGGCCTGCTGACCCACCGAGGCCACCAGTACGCCGCCTGGTACACGGCGAGCCGCCACGCGGTCGTGGCCCGCCGGGCGCTGGGCGCCGCCACCTGGTCGACGGTCACCCTGCCGCACCGGCTGAAGGCCGACGACTCCCACAACGTCATCTCCCTGGGCCTCTCCGCGACCGACGGCCGGCTGCACCTGAACATGGACTCCCACAGCGACGGCTTCTGCTACGTCAAATCCGTCGCCGGGCTGCTGGACCGTCCCGCGTCCACGGCCTGGACCACGTCCGTCTTCGGCGCCGTCCGGACGACCCTCGACGGGCTCGCGCTCACCTCGCAGTTCACCTACCCGCAGTTCGTCGCCACCCCCGAGGGCCGGCTCCAGCTCAGCTACCGCGCCGGGGTCTCCGGCGACGGCCGCAACGCCCTCGCCGAGTACGACGGGTCACGCTGGACCGCGCTGGGGGAGTGGACCAGCGCGACCGGCACGTACACCAGCGAGCACGGCTCCAGCACCGCCCGGAACATGTACCTGCACGGCATCGACTACGACACGCGGGGCCGGCTGCACGCCCTGTTCACCTGGCGGGAGCAGAACGCGGCCGTCATGTGCAGCGGCGGCGGCATCACCAACCACGACACCGGCTACGTCTGGTCCGACGACCGCGGCCGTACCTGGCGCGACGACGCCGGCACCGTCGTCGGCACCACCGGCGGACCCGACCGGGTCGCCGTCGGCGACGGCGGTCTCGTGGTGGACCCGCTGGACCCGGACCACTCGCTGATGAACCAGGAGAGCCAGTCCACCGACTCGGCCGGCCGGCCGCACGCCATCATCAGCTACGTCCCCGGCCGCTTCGGCCGGTGCACCACGGGCTACGTCGCCGACCGCACCGCCCACGGGCGCGCCTTCCACCTGCGCAAGAACGCCGCCGGCGGCTGGCAGAAGACCGAGATCCCGGTCCCGCTCGGCTCCAGCCAGCGCACCAGGCTGGTCCTGGACCGGTACGACAACGCCTACGCCGTGTTCCCGTTCGGCCGGATCGCCGCGGCCTCCGCGGCCTCCGGGTACACCGACTGGACGCTCCTGTTCGACGGCGGCGGGCTGAACGCCTTCGGCGAGGTGGTGGTCGACGAGACCCGGGTCCGGGCGGACGGCGTCCTGTCGTTCCTGTACCAGGAGAAGTCCACCGGCACCACGCCCTCGCCCCTGCACGTGGCCGACTTCGCCCTGCCGGCGTGACGGTAGTGTGAAGGCCGCCCCGCCGCATCCCGTCCCCTGGAGGTCCGAAGCCCGATGGCCCAGTCGGTGGGTATCAAGGACGTCGCCCGCGCCGCCGGAGTGTCGGTGGGCACGGTGTCCAACGTCATCAACCGCCCGGACACCGTCGCCGGCGAGACCCGTGCCCGGGTGCTGTCCGCGATCGACCGGCTCGGCTACGTCCGCAGCGAGTCGGCACGCCAGCTGCGGGCCGGCCGCAGCCGGATCATGGGGCTGCTCGTGCTCGACATGGGCAACCCGTTCTTCGTGGACGTCGCGCGCGGCGCCGAGCGGGCGGCCCGGGAGGCGGGGCTCGGCGTGATGGTGTGCAACAGCGCGCAGAACGCGGCCGAGGAGGCGGAGTACCTCTCGCTCTTCGCCGAGCAGCGGGTGCGGGGCGTGCTGCTCACCCCGGCCGACGCCACCGGCCGCAACATCGCGGCCTTCCGCCGGCACGGCATCCCGTTCGTGCTGGTCGACCGGGTCGCCGAGGGCACCACCGAATGCTCGGTGAGCGTCGACGACGTGGCGGGCGGCGCGCTCGCGGTCCGGCACCTGGTGGACGCCGGGCACCGCTCGTTCGCCTACGTCAGCGGGCCGCCCGGACTCAACCAGGTCCGCGACCGCCGCACCGGCGCGCTGAACGCCCTCGCCGAGGCCGGCCTCGGCCCCGAGGCCCTGCGCGAACTGCCCACCGAACGGCTCGACGTGGCCGCGGGCCGGGACGCGGGCGCCCGGCTGCTCGGCCTCGCCGACCGGCCCACCGCCGTCTTCTGCGCCAACGACCTGCTCGCCCTCGGTGTCCTGCAGGCCATGTACGCGGCCGGGGTCACCGTCCCGGACGACCTCGCGCTCGTCGGCTACGACGACATCGAGTTCGCCGCGGCCGCCGCCGTACCCCTCACCTCCGTACGCCAGCCCGCCGTCACCATGGGTGCCCTCGCCGCCGAACTGCTGCTGGAGGAGACCGAGCAGCACGAGGGCGAGCGGAAGCGGGCGCACGAGCACCGGCGGGTGGTGCTCCAGCCGGAGCTGGTGGTGCGCCGCTCCAGCCTCGCGGCACGCTGAGCCGGGGTCCCGCGCCCGGCCCCGTACTGACCGGCAGTTCAGTGACCATCCATGATCCCGGGGCTCGGCGCGCGCCCGCTCGTGTGCTCAACTGGGACACGTCCAGCCCGTCCGTCCCAGGAGACCCGTTGAGCCTCAGCTACCGCCAGCCCGGCGTCGTGCTCACCGACCGCCACTTCACCGTGCCCCTCGACCACGCCGACCCCGGCGGCGAGACCATCGAGCTGTACGCCCGCGAGGCGGTGGCGAGCGACAAGGCCGGGCAGGACCTGCCCTGGCTGGTGTATCTGCAGGGCGGCCCCGGCTTCGGGGCGAATCGTTTCGTCGGACGTCAGGCCTGGCTCGACCGGGCGCTGAAGGAGTACCGCGTCCTGCTGCTCGACCAGCGCGGCACCGGCCGCTCCACACCCGCCACCCGGCAGACCCTGCCGCTGCGCGGCGGCCCCGCCGCCCAGGCCGACCACCTCACCCGCTTCCGCGCCGACTCCATCGTCCGCGACTGCGAGGCCATCCGCCCGCAGGTCACCGGCGGAGCCCCGTGGACCGTGCTCGGCCAGAGCTTCGGCGGCTTCTGCACGGTGTCCTACCTCTCCCTGGCCCCCGAGGGCATCGCCACCGCGATCGTCACCGGCGGCCTGCCCTCCCTGCACGCCCACGCCGAGGACGTCTACCGGGCCGCCTACCCGCGCGTCGAACGCAAGGTCGCCGCGCACTACGCCCGCTATCCGCAGGACGTGGAGCGCGCCCGCCGGATCGCCGACCACCTCCTCACCCGCGACGTGGTCCTGCCGAACGGCTACCGCTTCACCGTCGAGGCCTTCCAGTCCCTCGGCCTGATGCTCGGCGCGAGCGACGGCAGCCACCGGCTGCACCACCTGCTGGAGGACGCCTTCGTCCGCACGCCGGCCGGCCTCGAGCTCTCCGACGCCTTCCAGGAGCAGGCCCAGTCCCTCCTGTCGTACGCCTCCCACCCCCTCTACGCCCTCGTCCACGAGTCGATCTACGGCCAGGACGCCCGCCCCACCGCGTGGGCCGCCGAACGCGTCCGCGCCGAGTTCCCGCAGTTCGACGCGGCCAAGGCGCTCACCGGAGACGGCCCGGTGCTCTTCACCGGCGAGACCGTCCACCCCTGGATGTTCGACACCGACCCGGCCCTGCGCCCCCTGCGCGAGACGGCCGAACTGCTCGCCGCCCGCACCGACTGGCGCCCCCTGTACGACCCGGCACGTCTCGCCGCCAACGAGGTCCCGGTCGCCGCGGCCGTGTACCACGACGACATGTACGTCGACACCGCCCACTCCCTGGAGACGGCCGCCGCGATCCGCGGCCTGCGCCCCTGGGTCACCAACGAGTACGAGCACGACGGCCTGCGCGCGGGCGCCCCCCGCGTCCTGGACCGGCTGCTGGCGCTGGCACGCGACGAGGCGTGACGGTCACCGGGCAGGGACGGCGCCTCGGAAGGGGCGCGGGCATCCGCGTGACGAGCCACGACGGAGCCGCTGCCGCCGCCCGGCGGACGGGGGCGGACGATCAGTGCCGTGCCGGCGGGTCAGTAGGCTGGACCCCATGCCGGATCAGATAGCCGACCCCGCCCCCGACCTGCGCGGCGACTGCGCGCGGTGCTTCGGGCTGTGCTGCGTCGCCCTGCCCTTCGCCCGCTCCGCCGACTTCGCGCGGGACAAGCCCGCGGGCAAGCCCTGCCCGAACCTCGGGGGCGACCACCGCTGCGGCATCCACGCCGACCTGCGGACGAAGGGCTTCACCGGCTGCACGGTCTACGACTGCTTCGGCGCCGGCCAGAAGGTCTCGCAGGTCACCTTCGGCGGGCAGGACTGGCGTACCGCGCCGAAGGAGCACGCGCGCCGGATGTTCGACGTGTTCCCGGTCGTCCGGCAACTGCACGAGCTGCTGTGGTACCTGACCGAGGCACTCGGCCTGCCCGCCGCCCGGCCCGTCCACCCCGAGCTGCGGCAGGCGCTGGAGAAGACCGAGCGGCTCACCCGGCAGACCCCCGAGGAGCTGGCCGCGCTGGACGTGGCCGCGCACCGGCAGGAGGTCAACGTGCTCCTGCTGCGCACCAGCGAGCTGGCCCGGGCCGGCGCCGGCGACAAGGGCAAGGGCAAGGGGAAGGGCAGGGGCCGGGACCGGCGGGGCGCGGATCTCGTCGGCGCCCGGCTCAGGGGCGCCGACCTGCGGGGGGCGAGCCTGCGTGGCGCCTGTCTGATAGCCGCCGACCTCACCGGTGCCGACCTGCGCGACGCGGACCTGATCGGTGCCGACCTGCGGGACGCCGACCTGACCGACGCGGACCTCACCGGAGCCTTCTTCCTCACCCAGCCGCAGGTCAACGCGGCCCGGGGCAGCGAGGGTACCCGGCTGCCGGCGTCAGTCACGCGCCCCGTGCACTGGACAGCGGCTCGCTGACAGGGGCTCCGCCGGCTCGGCCGGGCCGTGCCGTGGCCCGTCCGCGGCTGCGTCGTGGTCCGGTCGCGCCGTCCCCCGCGCGCCTGCGCGGCGCTCCAGCCGCAGCCGCAGCCCCTCCGGCATCAGCGTCAGCCGTTCGGAGACGGTGAGCCGGTAACCGGGGTCCGCGTGCAGCTCGTAGCGGCGCAGCAGCAGGCCGAGGACCAGCGTCGCCTCGTGCAGGGCGAACTGGCGGCCGATGCAGGCCCGGGCGCCGGTGCCGAACGGCTTGAAGGTGTGCGGTGGCCGGGCCCGTACGGCCGCCGCGGTGAAGCGGTCCGGGTCGAACCGGTCGGCGTCCTCGCCCCACACCTCCGGCTCGCGGTGCAGCATCGGCGTCAGCACCAGCGCCCACGCGCCCCGGCGCATCGGATGCTCCCCGGCGAGGACCGTGTCCCGCCGTGCCTCGCGGGCGAAGGCGGGCGCGGTCGGCCACAGCCGCAGCGACTCGTCCAGCACCCGGCGGACGTAGCGCAGTTTGGCGATCCGGTCGTAGCCGGGCCGCGGGGTGTCGCCCCAGACCCGGTCCACCTCGGCCCGGGCCCGGGCGGCGACCTCGGGGTGCCGGGCGAGGTAGTGGAGGGCGAAGGAGAGGGCGCCCGAGGTGGTCTCGTGGCCCGCCACCAGGAACGTGATCACCTGCTTGCGGACGTTCTCGGCGGACAGCTTCTCCCCGGTCTCCGGGTGCGCGGTCGCCAGCATGCGGTCCAGCAGGTCCCCCTCGCCGCCACCGGACCGGCGACGGGCGGCGACCAGACCGTCCACGGTGCGGTCGAGGTAGGCCATGTCGGCCGCGTTGCGCCGGGCGGCGGCGCGCAGCAGCAGCGGGGCGAGCGGCCCGGGCACGCTGTTCAGCCGCTGGGCGTAGGTGAGGGTGCCGACCATCGCCGTGACGAAGGGGTGCGGGCGGTCCCGCTCGAAGGAGCCGAAGTCGTGCCCGAAGCCGGTCCGGGCGATCGTCTCCAGGGTCAGCCGGGTCATGTCGCCGGGCACGTCCACCGTGCGCCCGGCCGCCAGCTCGCGGTCCCAGTGGTCGGTCAGCCGGCCGGCGACCGCGAGCATCATGCCGTGGTAGCCCTCCATGGCCTCCCGGCTGAACCCGGGCGCCAGGACGTCGTGCGCCAGCTGCCAGTTGGGCTCGTGGTTGTAGGCGGTGAACAGGCCGTCGCCGGCCACCGGCCGCAGATTGGCGACGCCCAGGCCGACGTGCTTGGCGAACCGGGACTCGTCGGCGAGGTCGGCGACCAGCCCGGCCCCCCACACGAACACGAACTCCTTGCCGAAGGCCCGGCGCCGGAAGATCGGCCCCAGCTCGCGCGCGAAGCGCATCGAGTCCTGCAGCGGCCGCCTGCGGTCGGCGCCGAGCACATCGCCGAGCAGCGGCAGCCGGTGCGGTGGATGCGGTATGCGGTGCAGCCCGGGCCAGCCCTGCTCGGCGCTCCGGAAACCCTTCGGCAGCCCGGTCCCCGGGACCCCCGTCGTCTCCGCCATGACGCGATCTCCCTTGATCAGCGGATGGTTGAAGCAGTGACGCGCGCGTGTTGTACGTGGGTTCAGTAACGTGTTCCAGTGTTGTCCCGTTGTTGAACCGGCGTCAAGTAAAGTGACGGCATGCCCGCGAACCAGGGGGAACGCGCCCGGCGCAGACTCAGTACCGCGGAACGCCGTGAGCAGCTGCTGTCGGTCGGCGCGAAGCTGTTCTCGGAGAGCCCCTACGACGACGTGTGGATCGAGCAGGTCGCCGAGATCGCCGGGGTCTCGCGCGGGCTGCTGTACCACTACTTCCCGACCAAGCGGGAGTTCTTCGCCGCCGTCGTGGAGCGGGAGAGCGCGCGCATGCTGCGCATGACGGCGGCGGTGCCCGGAGTGCCGGTGCGCGAGCAGCTCACCGCCGGCCTCGACACCTACCTCGGCTACGTCGAGGCCCACGCCCACGGCTTCCGCGCCTTCCACCGCGCCGACGCGGCCGGCGACCAGGCCGTGCGCCGGGTCTACCGGCGGGCCCTGGCCGCCCAGGAGAAGCAGATCCTGGCCGCGCTCGCCGCCGACCCCGAGTTCGGGCCCGTCGTCGAGACCGCTCCCCAGGTGCGCCTGGCGGTGCGCGGCTGGCTCGCCTTCACCACCGCCGTCTGCCTCGAATGGCTGCGCGGTGAGGGCGAGTTCGGCCGGGAACAGGTGCGCGATCTGTGCGCCCGTGCCCTGCTGGGCGTCCTCGCGCACTCCGGATGACCCCGACCGCCGGTGCGGCCTGGTTGGCGTGCGCCTCGATCTCCGATAGGTTAGGCAAGGCTTACCTAAGGAGGTCTCGGATGGGTGACACGCAGGACTGGACGGCCGCCCCCGGCGCGGCGGAACGAGCACGCTCGGTGCTGGCCGTCGCGTGGTCGTGCGCGGTGACCGCGGACGGCGCGCGCGAGGAGTACGCCGGCGCCCACACCGTCACCGAGGACGGCGCGGTACGGCTGGCGGTGCCCGACGACAGCGCCCTGTTCGGAGCGGTCCTGTGCGCCCCGCGCCAAGAGCCCTCCGCCCTGCTGGAGTTCGCCGACGTGGCGCCCGTACCGGTGCGCCACCGCATCCGCGCCCGGCTCTTCCTCTCCGGCTGGTTCGCCCCGTCCGAGGGCACCCTCCTGTTCCATCCCACCCGCGTGGTGCTGCGCCGGTCCGCCGGGGCGGTGGTGGTCGACCCGGACGAGTTCACCGCCGCCCGCCCCGACCCCCTCGCCGGCGCCGAGGCCCGGCTGCTCACCCACCTCGCCGAGGCCCACCCGGACGCCGTCGAGCGGCTCACCCGCCTGGTGCGGCCCGAGAGCCTGCACGCCGCGACCCGGGTGGTGCCGCTCGCCGTCGACCGGCACGGACTGACCCTGCGCATCGAACGCACCCGCGCCCACGGCGACGTACGGCTGCCCTTCCACGCGCCCGCCGACGACGTCGCCCAGCTCACCGAGCGCATGCACGCCCTGCTGGCGCAGGCCGGTGCCGCCGGCTGCCCCCGCGCGCTACAGCGGCAGCGCGCAGACGGCGACGGGTGAGGCGAACGGCTCGCCGGCCGGGCGGAGTCCACCGCCCTCCGGGTCGACACGGAAGACGGTGACCGTGCCGGAGCGCTGGTTCGCCGCGAACAGCAGCCGGCCGTCCGGCGAGAACGCGATCTGCCGCGGGAAGTCCCCGCCCACCGGCACCGTGCCGAGCAGCCGCAGCCGCGCCCCGTCGGCCTCGACGGCGTACCGGGCGAGGCTGTTGTGGCCCCGGTTGGCGAGGAAGGCGTACCGGCCGTTCGCCGTCACCAGGATCTGCGCCGGGTAGTTGGTGCCGCCGTCCGAACCCGTCGGCTGCGGTGCGCCCACGCGCAGCCGGCCGGAGCGCGGGTCGTACGCGCACACGGCCACGGTGTCGTCCACCTCGTTGGCCAGATAGGCGTACCGGCCGCCCGGATGGAAGGTCAGGTGGCGCGGGCCCGCGCCGGGCCGGGTGCGCGCCCGGGACACCTCGGTGAGCGTGCCGCCGGCCGGGTCGAGGCGGTAGGTGTACACGGTGTCGGTGCCCAGGTCCACGGCGAGGACGTGCCCGCCGTCGGGACTGGTGACGAACTGGTGGGCGTGCGGGCCCTGCTGTCCGGGGCCGGGCGGGGGAGAGGTGTGCGTGACCAGGTCGGTGCGCTCGCCCAGGGCGCCCGAGGCGTCGATCGGGTGCACGGCGACACTGCCCGAACCGTAGTCGGCGCTCAGCAGCCAGCGCCCGGTCGGATGCACCGACAGGTGACAGGGCCCGGCGCCGCCGGTGCTCCGGGTGCCGAGGACCTTCCGGTCCGCGAGGCGCACGGCCGTCACCCCGCCGTCCGGCCGCTCGTCCACCGCGTACAGCGTGCGGCCGTCCGGGTGCACGGCGAGATACGACGGGTCGGGGACCCCGGTGAGCGTGCCCGACCCGGTGATCCGGCCGGACTCCGGGTCGTACGACGCCAGACCGATGCCGGTGCCGCCGCCGTCGACGGAGGTGTACGTGCCCACGTACAGCGGGCGCGGCCCGGACGGTTCCCGGGGCGGCGGGGCCGGGTCCGGCGCGCTCCGCGTGGCCCGGGTGTCCGCCGGCGGGGCGGCCGGGGACGGCACCGCCACGACGGCCGCCGTGCCGGCCACGGCCCCGACGAACCGGCGTCTGGTCCAGCCGCCGCGCTCGCGGTCCCGCCGGGGCGGGGAAGAGCCCTCTTCCGCCGTCCGTGCCTCCGTGTCCATGCCGCACCTCAGGTCGTCGGTCGCCCCCCTGGTGACAGCCACCTTGGCCTGCACCCACCGGCAAGGGCAAGTCCGGCAACGGGTGTTGCGCGACGCGCAACGGCGGTGGTCACCACTCCCCGTCCTCGACCGGCTTGCCCGGCGCGTCCTTCAGCGGTGCCACCTGCCCGGCGGACGGGGCCTGCCACGGGTCCAGGTCCTCGCCGAGCCACTCGCCCACCGGCTTGACCCCCTCCAGGGTGTCCGTGGGGGCGAGATCGTCGGCGTCCGCGTCGTAGTAGTCGTACCAGGGCAGCCCCGCGCGGGTGTACGCCGCCCGGTCGACCGGCGACGGCGGGGGCGCCTCGCCGGTGATCCGGCGCCACTCCGGGGGCGTGACCAGGTGCACGAACACCCGCCCCGCCGGCTCCTCGGACCAGTCGCGCAGCGGCCGGTCGTCCTGGTAGACCTCCTGCCGCATCGAGCCGCCGACGCCCAGCCCCATGGCCGCGGCGCGCCGGGGGGCGGCGGCCGGCGGCGGGGGAGCGCCGAAGGACGCGGCGGGCGGCGGCGCGCCGACGGGCCCGCCCGGCGGAGGGCCGCCCGGGGCCGGCGCCGCCGTGGGCAGGGCGGCGCCGAAGCCGCCGGCCGGGCCGTAGCTGCCGGGCGGGCTCGGGGGCAGTGCCCGCTCCCGCTCCTGGCGCCGCCACTCGGCGAGGGCGCCCTCCGTCAGCGGGAACGACTGGAGCTGGACCCCGCCCCACACCTCCTCGCCGGTGACCTGCCCCTCCACGGTCGCGCCCAGCCCCAGCGGTACGGCCACGAACTGGCGGACCGTGCCCTTGCCGGAGTTGATCCCGTCCAGCCAGGGCTGACGGGGCAGCACCACGTAGTTCTGCGGACGCCGAGACAGCCGGCCCCGCCACGGCTTCCCGGACACCGCGCACACCTTGCCCACGCCGACCTGGAGCGCGGCCGGCTCCGTCGTCCCCGCGAAGCTCAGCCACATCGCCTCGCGCAGGTACACCGGCAGCATCACCCCGCCGCGCGCCCGCATCGTTTCCGGCACCCGGTCGGCGTGGTCCGCCACCCGCCGGACCGGGAACTCGCCCAGACCCGGCGGCAGCGGATGCGTGCCGCTCTCCGGCAGCCGCAGGGTGCGCACGAAGCGCACCGCCACCCCGCCGGGCAGCCGCAGCGTGTTCCCGTCGATCCGGACCCCGCCACCCGTCATCCGCCCGCTCCCTCGCCTCCCGCGCCGGCCCGCCCCGGCGTCTTCCTCACCGAGAACGCTCACCGACCCCCGCGCGGTTCCGCCACAGCTCCTCCTGCACACCGAGGCGGTCGCGCAGCCAGGCCAGCCGGGGCAGCTTGGTCCGCTGTCCGCGCGAGACCCGGTCCAGTTCCTCCAGCAGGCGGCGGGTGCGGTGCTCGGTGTTCAGCTCGTCGATGATCCGGGTCGTCTCGGTGAGGACCGCCCCGAGCAGCTGCCAGTGCGCCCAGTCCTTGCGGATCTCCTCCTGGAGCAGCTCGGCGAGCCGGTCCCGGGTGCCGGCCGCCGTGCGCAGTTCGGCACTCAGCCGCTCCTCCGCCGACTCGGCGTTCTCGCTCAGATGGGTGGTCACCAGCACGGCGAAGCTCACGACGGCGTCGGCGATCTCCGACAGCAGCTGCTCCACCGTCGCCCCCACCCGGGGCGGGAACAGCTCCTCGGACCCGCGGGCCTTGGCGAGGTCCGTGAAGGAGCGGGCCAGCACCCGCAGCACCACCGTGCAGATCTCCAGGGTGTCCAGACCGGTGCGCAGCACCACCCGGTGCAGCAGCCCCTCCTTCACCCGGGGATTGAGCCGCAGACTGTCCTCGGCCTGCCGCAGCGACGCGTCCACCTGGACGATGTCGTGGTCCAGCCGGCGCGCCTCGTGCAGCCGCTCGGCGGCCCGCTGCCAGGGGGTGCGGCCCGCGGCCTCCTCGCCCATCCGCAGCATCAGCTGGCGCACCCGCCGTGCGAGGTCCTCGATCGACCGGCCCGCCTCGTCCACCCACACCGGGGGCGGCAGCAGCAGGTTGCACGCGGTGCCGACGACCGCGCCGATCAGCGTCTCCACGATCCGCGCCCACGCCGTGAACCCGACCGTGGTGACCCCGAGCACCAGCATGGCGCTGATCGCCACCTCGGCCACGTACTCGTCGACGCGCACCAGGTGCCCCACGGCCAGCGCGGCCACGATCAGCAGCGCCAGGCTCCACCAGGTCAGGCCCACCAGCACGCTGAACGCGATGGCGACCAGGACGCCCGCGACCACCGAGTTCACCCGGCGGATGCCGTTGGTGAGGGTGGCGTAGAAGGTCACCTGGACGACCAGCAGCGCGGTCAGCGGCGCGGTGAGGGGGGCGGGCTCCGGACTCAGCCGGAGCGCGATCACGTAGGCGATCGTCGCGGCCGTCGCCGACCGCAGGGTCTGGACGACCACCGGCTCCCGGCGGCGTTTCGCCAGCCGCAGCAGTCCCGTGCTCCACTCTCGTACGTCGCGCATCCCTTGGCCTGTTCCCGTTCCTCGGGGGCGTCGAACGTGGCTGTTTGCGGACTGTTTCGGACTGCTTCAGGCCAGATGCTTATGCATAGAGCTTGTCGAGGAAGGCCTCCAGGTTGCTCCTGGTGCGGGCGATCTGCTCGTCCAGGGTCAGGCTCTCCTCGAACCGGGCGCCGGACGCCGGGGTCTTCCTGCCGCGCAGGTACAGCGAACACGCCAGGTCCGAGCACATGTACAGCCCGACCGAATTGCCCTCCCGGCCGGCCGCCCCCGCCTTGCGCGCGGCCATCAGCGAGACCCCGCCGCCCCGGTGCGTGGTCAGGCACAGCGAACACATGCTGCGGTGCAGGAAGCCGTGCTGGGAGGCAGGGAAGCGCAGGGTGACGCCGACGAGCCGGCCGTCCCGCTCGGTGACCAGATAGCTGCGGTCCGGGGCGCCGGGATCGCGCCAGCCCAGGAAGTCCAGGTCGTCCCAAGGGCGTTCGCCGAGGTCCCGCGGGACGGCCACCCGCTTGGCCTCGCCCTTGGAGCAGTTGACGAAGGAGCTGCGGATGTCCTGCTCGGTGAGCGGTCTCATGGGGGAGTCCTTCCGGATCCGGCCGGGCCGGTGAACCTAGGCCCTCTAGGCTGACGACTAGCCTAGTTAGCCACAGCGAGGGTGAGCCAATGGTTTTCCCTGTGGCTCCCCTGCCGGCTACTCCTCCTCCGCGGCTCCCGGTTCCGGGGGCCATACGCCCGGGGCCAGCACGCCCAGGGCGTAGGCGCGGGCCACCAGCTCTGTGCGGTTCGTGGCGTTCCAGCGAGCCGACAGGCGGCGCAGGTGATAGGTGACGCCGTCCCGGGTGAGACCGAGTTCGCGGGCGGCGCGGGCCGTGGTGGCGCCCCCGGCCAGCAGGGCCAGCACCCGCCGCTCCACCCCGGTGGTCCGCACCGGCTGCGGCTCCGGTGCCGTGCGCTCGCCCAGCACCCGCAGCATCACCAGCAGCGCCGGTGTCTCCTCCACGCTGTCGCTCACCGGATCCGCCGTCAGCTCCCCGTGCCGCTCGGCCCCGCCGGGCGCCCGCCAGCACACCGACACCTGGTAGCGGGAGCGGTGCCGCAGCCGTAGCGCCTCGGCGATCCGCTCCACCTGGGTGGTCTCCTGCGGCCGGAACAGCTCCAGCACCTGCCGGCCGCGCAGCCGGCCCGGGGTCGTACCGCACTCCGCGGCCATCGCCGGATTCGCCAGCGCCACCTGGCCGTACACGTCGCACACCGCCACCGGTACCGACACCCGGTCGAACAGCATCAGCGCCCGGTTGCGCCACACCACCGCGTCGGCCCGTTCCGCCTCCATCGCACCTCCCGGTCCGCCGGCCGACCGCCATCCAAGAGGAAGTGCAGGTCAGCGGCAAATCGGCGGGGCGGGGGTCAGCGCCACCGGGCCTCCACGCCGGCGAACTCGCTCGCGTGGGCGCCCGGCGGCAGGGCCGCGCGCAGCGGGGGCAGATCCGAGGGACGGAGGAGGCCGAAGGCCTCGCGGGGGAGGGCTCGGAGCAACTCCGGCGCCCGGGCGGCCAGCCACTCGTCCAGACCGAGGTCGATCGCGGCGCGCAGGACCGCCACGAGCACGGAGGGGCGGCCGGCCGCGACCGCCGGGAGGTCGAGTCCGTCGAGGAGCTCGTCCAGCCGGCCGGCCGCTTCCGCGCCGCGCGGCATCCGGGCGTCCCGCCACGTGGTGCTGGAACGGGCGGCCTGGGTGAGGGCCGTCAGGGCGGCGAGCCGGGCGCTCTCGGTGCGCCCGCCATCCTGCGGGCCCGTGCGGACGAGCAGCCGGTGAAGTTCCTCCGCGGCCGCCTCGAGCGCCGGGTCCGGCCGTCCGGCAGCGAGGTACAGGCAGTCGGACAGGTGCGTCCGCAGCCTCGGACCGATGACGGCCTTGTCGAGGACGATGCGCAACCGGCGCAGGTGTGCCGCCAGCGAGTCGTCCGGCAGCAGGGCGGCGTCGCGCGTCAGCTGGTGGCCCAGGGCCTCCAGGTACGGTTCCGTCTCGTGGGGCGGCAGCTGCGCCAGCACCGTCAGAGCGGTGGTGTAGGCCTTGTCCCGCAGAGTGGCGACCGGCGGCTGCGCGACCAGGGACAGCAGGGCCTGGGCGGCCGATCGCAATCGCCCCTCCTCCTCGGTCCGGTACGTCAGCAGGGTGCCGGGCATGGACTGCAGCAGGGGCCGTACCGCGTGCAGCAGGATCTCGGCATCCGGGTCGCCGGTGAACGTGATCCGGCGGTGCATGCGGGCCCAGGTGTCGGGGGCGAACTCGTCGTCTCCCGCGTACCGGGCGACTTCGGCGTCGGGCGTGCCCAGCACCCAGTCCAGATGGTGGTCGTCGGCGGGCGCGGCGTGCAGGCGGAGTCTCAGGTCCGGTCGGCCGCCGGAGTGCCGGCAGCGCTCGGGCGTCAGCGCGCCGGAGAACAGCTTCCAGGACGGCCCGGACAACTGGGACCGCCACTTGGACGCATGCCGCCGCCAGGCGTCGGCCACGTCGTCGTCGGGCGCGAGGAACCGCGAGGCCCACACCTCGCCCGCCACGGCGACGGCGATCAGCAGCAGATTGACCTGGTACACCGAGTTCCGGTAGGTCCTGGTCAGCCGCACGGGCGCGTGCGTGACGGGGGTGCGGGCCTCCGGCTCCCATTCGGCGGCACGGAACGGCCCGGCCAGCGCGTCCACGAGACCCTCCGGTGTCCCGCGGGCCAGCAGGTCCCGCACGTTCTCCAGCACCTGCACCCGGTCCGTGAGCGGCGCGAACGACAGCAGCGCGTAGAGCCGGCCGTCGTCCCCGGCGCCGGAGTCGGCCAGCTCGCGCACCGCCTGTCCGATCAGCCGGGCCGTCAGGTGCTCGCCGAATGTCGCGTGCATGAACTCGTAGCTGCGCAGGTGCTGTTCGGCGACCAGGGCGTGTGCCTCGTGCACGAAGAAGAACCGCCCGAACAGCAGGTCCGAGCCGCTGCCCCGGTCCTCCTCGGTGGCCCCGGTGTCCAGGGCCGCCAGGTCCCGGTCCGCGTCCGCGGCGCCGAGCGCCTGGGCGCCGCGCTGGAACATGCCGAGCGCGACCACGGACAGCCGGTGCAGTTCCCGCTCGACCGCCGCGGCCTGCTCGGCCGGCGGCAGCGCGCCGTCCTTGTCGACCTGCCGCCGGACGAACTCCGTGAGCAGCCGGTCGTACAGCTCGGTACGGCTGAAGTCCGCGCCGGCGAGGCGGTGCAGGGCGTTGTCGGCCGCGTCGTACAGGGCCAGCATGAGCAACAGCAGGGGCTGGGCGGTCAGTTCCCGGTGCCGCAGCACCGTTTCCGGGCTCAGCGGAAGGATGTCCCGCTGCGTGAAGTACGTGTGGTTCACGGTGTTCCAGACGGACAGCCAACGGTCCGTCTCGGCCGGTCCGAACGGCTCCAGGCGCAGCACCAGGGACCCCTGGGGGAGCTGTGCCCGGTCCGCCACCACGGTCCGGCTGGTGACGAGGACGATCAGCGGGCGGCCCAGGGCCGCCTCCCGCGCCTGGAACGCCGCCACGTCCGTCAGGTAGTTCCACTGCCACCGCGTGCTCAGGCTCTGCGCGCCCGCCTGCAGCAGCTCGTCGAAGCCGTCGAGCAGGACGACCGGTACCGCGCCGGGCTGTTCCTCGGACCAGTCCGGCCAGTGCCGCGGCCGCCCGGTGTCCTGCCGCAGCGCGTGTTCGAGCTGGCCCTGTACGTCGAGCGCCGGGGTGTGCCGCAACTCGACCCGCAGCGGCCGGAACTCGGCTGCCGGGAGCCGGGCCGTCAGCAGCCTGGTGAGCAGTGACTTGCCGGCGCCCGGGTGCCCGAGGACGACGAGCGGGGTCAGCAGGGCGGGCAGGGAGAGCAGATGGGCGGCGAGGAACCGCTCGATGCCCTCGTGCGCTTCCTGCTGCTCCCACCACTTGTCCGAGGCGACTCTCGTCTCGTCCCCGGGTGTGGGGCGGGACAGCCGGAAGCGCGGATCGACGTACCCCTCGCCGAGCGACGGCAGCCGTGGGCCGGGGGCGTCCAGCGAGGCGATCGGGGCCCGGAGCCGGGCGCGGACGGCGGCGCCCGGGGAGCCGGTCCCCGCGAACTCGTCGAGGAGGACGCCCAGTCCGGCCAGGCCCACCCCCGTACCCGTGTCCGCCAGGGACGTCACCACGGCACTGGGCAGCCCGGCCGACAGCGCGAACTCGGGGCACCGCTCGGCCAGGGGGAGCGCCAACTCGTGGAAGGTGTCCGCGATCAGCCGCTGGGTGCCGGTGGTCGCGCTCGACGGGGGCCAGGACAGGATGCCCGCCGGGTCGGGTTGCCCGTCCGGGGCCGTACCGGCGGGCGCGTAGGCCGGGGACGAGCCGTCGGCCATGCCCTGGACCAGGTGGGACCCCTCCGCCGGGAGCCCCGGGACGTGCCGCCGGACCGCGCAGGCCGTCAACGCCACACGCGCCGCCTGGAGCAACGCGGCGCGCGCCGGACCGCGGGCGGCCCGCACCCGGCTCGGGTACCCGTCCAGCAGTTCCGCCAGCATGCGCAGCACGCTCTGCCGGTCGTAGGCGTGGTTGAGCTGCCGCAGCAGCTCCAGGCCCGGGTGCGGCCGGTCACCTGCCAGCAGCAGGACGGCGGTGCGCACGTCCATGTCCACGCAGGCGCCGGTGTCGAGGTCGCCGGGTGCGGGCACGTCCGCCGGCAGGCCGGGCCGGTGCCCGGCCGTGGGCGCGCCGGCCGGCGGCGCGGGCTCGTGCCGCGGTACGGTCGCCGCCTCCGCGGTCCGCTCCAGTTCGGCGTGCCGGGCCCGCCACCAGTCCGTGTCCAGGGTCATCCCGGCGGGCGGCGCCGTCCCGGTCCCGCGCCGTTCCGCGCAGAGTGCGACGATCAGCCGGACCCTGTTCCAGTCGGGCACCCGGCGCCGCCGTCCGCTCAGCAGCTCCGACACCGAGGGGCCGCTCAGCCGCAGCGCGGCGCCGATCTCCGTCTGCGACACCCCGCACGCGCGCACGAGACGGTGCAGTTCCGCGCAGAAGTCCGCGACGGGACCCGCCGGTGGTACGGCCAACTCCCCACTCCTTCGCATGCGGCTCGGCGGAGTTCTCCGAAGCGTACGGCCTGGCCGGCGTCCGGTGCGGGCGGTTCGGGCCCCCCGGACCGGGTGCGCGCAAGTGGCGCGGCCCGCTTTCCACTGCACGATCGTGTAGTGCCGTGGCGCGGGCCCGGCCTGACCGTCGACCACCCTGGAACGCAGTAGTCCGCTACCGCGAAAGGCAGTTGGCGCGTCATGCCCCCCACCGCACTGCACCCCGAACCGGCCGCACCCCTGGCCGGTGTCCCCGTCGTCGACATCACCGCCACCGGCCCCGGCCGCGCCCCCATCCAGCAGATCATGGAACTGATGCGGGAGCACGGCCCGGTGCTGGTGCGCCGGCTGCACGGCCGGGACGTGACGTTCGTCGCCGACGCGGACCTGGTCGCCGACCTGGCCGACGAGGAGCGGTTCGCCAAGCACGTCGGGCCCGCCCTGGAGAACGTCCGCGAGTTCGCCGCCGACGGCCTGTTCACCGCGTACAACGACGAGCCCAACTGGGCCAAGGCGCACGACATCCTGATGCCCGCCTTCGCGCTCGGCTCGATGCGCACCTACCACCCCGTGATGCTGAAGGTGGCCCGGCGGCTCATCGACTCCTGGGACCGGGCCGCGCGGGCCGGGCAGCCCGTCGACGTGCCCGACGACATGACCCGCATGACCCTCGACACCATCGGACTGGCCGGTTTCGACTACGACTTCGGCTCCTTCGAACGCGCCGAGCCGCACCCCTTCGTGGAGTCCATGGTCCGCTGCCTGGAGTGGAGCATGACCCGCCTGGCCCGCACCCCCGGCCAGGACCACACGGCGGCCGACGCGGCCTTCCGGCGGGACGCGGACTACCTCGCCGGGGTCGTGGACGACGTCATCGCCGCCCGCACCGGCACCGACCAGAGCGGCGCCGAGGACCTGCTCGGGCTGATGCTCAGCGCCCCGCACCCCGCCGACGGCACCACCCTGGACCCGGCCAACATCCGAAACCAGGTCATCACCTTCCTGATCGCCGGCCACGAGACCACCTCCGGCGCGATGTCCTTCGCCCTGTACTACCTCGCCAAGCACCCCGCCGTCCTGCGGCTCGTGCAGCGCGAGGCCGACGCGCTGTGGGGCGACACGGCCGACCCCGAGCCGACGTACGAGGACATCGGCCGGCTCACCTACACCCGCCAGGTCCTCAACGAGGCGCTGCGGCTGTGGCCGACGGCCGCCGCGTTCAGCCGGCACGCCCGCGAGGACACCCTGCTCGGCGGCCGGATCCCGCTGCGCGCCGGCCAGGCCGTCACCGTGCTCGCGCCGATGCTGCACCGCCGGCCCGTGTGGGGCGACAACCCCGAGCTGTTCGACCCCGAGCGGTTCACCCCCGAGGCCGAGGCGGCCCGACCGGTGCACGCCTTCAAGCCGTTCGGCACCGGTGAACGCGCCTGCATCGGACGGCAGTTCGCGCTGCACGAGGCGACCATGCTGCTCGCCCTGCTGGTTCACCGCTACCGGCTGCACGACCACGCCGGCTACCGACTCACCGTGAAGGAGACCCTCACCCTCAAGCCCGAGGGCTTCACCCTCACGCTCACCCCGCGCACCCCCGCCGACCGCGTGCACGCACCCCTGCCGGGCACCGCCCCCGCGCCGGCCGCGGGCGCCCCGGCCCCCGACGCCCTCCCGGCCCGGGTCCGCCCCGGCACCCGCGCCCTCTTCCTGCACGGCAGCAACTACGGCACCTGCCGGGACTTCGCCGCCCAGCTCGCCGACGAGGCCGCCGCCGTGGGCTGCGCCACCGAGGTCGCCGCCCTGGACGCCTACGCGGACGGCCTGCCCACGGACCGGCCCGTCGTCATCACCGCCGCCTCCTACAACGGCCGGCCCACCGACGACGCCGTCGCCTTCACCGCCTGGCTCGACGCCACCCCCGATCTGACCGGCGTCAGCTACGCCGTCCTCGGCGTCGGCGACCGCAACTGGGCCGCGACCTACCAGCAGGTCCCCACCCGCGTCGACGCCCGCCTCGCCGAACTCGGCGCCACCCGGCTCACCGACCGCGCCGCCGCCGACGCCTCCGGCGATCTCACCGGCACGGTACGGGAGTTCACGGCCCGGCTGCGCACCGCCCTGCTCACGGAGTACGGCGACCCGGACACCGGGGACGGCGCACCGGCCGAGCCCGACCACGCCTACGCGGTGCGCACCCTGACCGGCGGTCCGCTGGACGCCCTCGCCGAACGGCACGGCCTGGTCCCGATGACGGTCACCGAGGCCTGTGACCTCACCGCGGCGGACCACCCGCGCACCAAGCGGTTCCTGCGCGTCGCCCTGCCCGAGGGCGTCACCTACCGCACCGCCGACCACCTGACCGTGCTGCCCGCCAACGCCCCGGACCTGGTGGACCGGGCCGTCGCCGCGTTCGGCCTGGACGCCGACGCGGTACTGGACATCCGGGCCACGCGCCCGCGCCGCGACGGTCTTGTCGTCGACCGGCCGCTGCCGGTGCGGGAACTGCTCACCCACCACGTGGAGTTGCAGGAGCGGCCGACGGACCGGCAGCGGGCCCTGCTCGCCGAGGCCAACCCCTGCCCGCCCGAGCGTGCCGCCCTCGCCGCCCCGGCCGACGACGACCCGCGCACCCTGGTGGAGCTGGCCGAGGACCACCCCGCCCTGCGCGGCGCGCTCGGCTGGCCGCTCCTGCTCGACCTGCTGACCCCGCTGCGCCCCCGCCACTACTCCATCTCCTCGGCACCGGTGGCCGACGCGCGCCACGCCGACCTCATGGTGTCCGTGCTCGACGCACCGGCCCGGTCGGGCAGGGGCCGCTACCGGGGCACCGGGTCCGGCCACCTCGCCTCCCTGCGGCCCGGCGACACCGTCCACGCCCGCGTCCAGCCCTGCCGCGAGGCGTTCCGGATCGACCACTCGGCACCGGTCGTGCTGGTCGCCGCGGGCACCGGGCTCGCCCCGTTCCGGGGCGCCGTCGCCGACCGCCTGGCCGCCCGCCGCGCGGGCACCGCGCTCCCGCCCGCGCTGCTGTACTTCGGCTGCGACGCTCCCGACGCCGACTACCTGCACGCCGAGGAGCTGCGCGCCGCCGAGCGGGCCGGAGCGGTGTCGCTGCGCCCGGCCTTCAGCGCCGCGCCCGAGAACGGGGCCGCCTTTGTCCAGCACCGGATCGCCGCCGAGGCCGACGAGGTGTGGCGGCTGCTGACGGCCGGGGCGCGGGTGTACGTCTGCGGCGACGGCGCGCGCATGGCCCCCGGCGTCCGCGAGGCCTTCCGTACCCTGTACCGGGAACGCACGCCGGGCACCGACGGGGCCGCCGCCGAGCGGTGGCTGAACGAGCTGGTCGCGGACGGGCGTTACGTGGAGGACGTGTACGCGGGGGGCTGAGCCCGCCGGGGGAGGGGGCACGGTGGGGGACTCCGGGGAACGGGCCCGGCGGGTCCTGGCCGGGCGGGCATGGCGCCCGCCCGGCCGGCCACCGTGCGGCCCCTCGGCGGCGGCACCCCGGCACTCAATCGCCTCCGCCTTAGCTCATAGCGTGAACTAAGGGTTGGGAGAATGTCGCGCCCCGGCTGCCCGAAGGGGTATGTTGCAGGTCGGGCAGGGTTCGTGAAGGGAGCCACATGGCTGGGCGCAACGGACGCACGGTACGCGACCTCAGGCGGGGCAACCGGACGGCGGTGCTCCAGCGGCTGTACTTCGACGGCCCGCTCAGCCGGTTCGAGCTGGGGCCGGCCACCGGACTCAGCTCCGGGTCGGTCAGCAACGTGGTCGCGGACCTGATCGCCGACGGACTGGTCGAGGAGGCCGGCAGTGTCGACTCCGACGGCGGCCGGCCCCGCACCCTGCTGCGGGTCGCCCCGCACAGCGGACAGATGATCGGCGTCGACGTCGGCGAGACACGGGTCCGGGTCGAGCTGTTCGACCTGGCCCTCACCGAACTGGCCCGCGTGGAACGCCCGCTGACCCCGCAGGGCTACGACGTGGACGTCATCGCCGGCCACATCCGCGACGGCGTCGCCGAGGTCCTCACCGCCGAACAGGCCGCCCCCGACCGGCTGCTCGGCGTCGGCGTCGGCGTCCCCGGCATCGTGGAGCACACCACGGACCGGGGCGCCGTCGTCCACGGGCAGACCATCGGCTGGGACGCGGTCCCGCTGGAGCAGCTGCTCCGCTCGGCCTCCGGGCTGCCCGACGGGGTGCCGTACTTCATCGACAACGGCGCCAAGACCCTCGGCCAGGCCGAGATGTGGTTCGGCGCCGGGCGCGGGGCCCGCAACGCCGTGGTCGTGCTCTTCGGCTCCGGCGTCGGCGCGTGCCTGGTCACGCCCGAGGTGGAGCACGGGCGGGCCGTCGAGTGGGGGCATCTGACGGTACGGGTGCGCGGGCGCCGCTGCCGCTGCGGTGCGCCGGGCTGCCTGGAGGCCTACGCGGGCGCCGAGTCGCTGCTGGCCCGCTGGCGCGAGGAGGGCGGACGGCCGCCCGAGGACACCGACGAGGAGACCGCCCTCACCGCGATGCTCGCCGCCGCCTATCCCGCCGAGGGCACCGCGCCCGATCCGGTTGCGCTGGCCGTCCTGGAGGAGACCGCGGAGTACCTCGGCGCCGGCCTGTCCGACCTGATCAACCTCTTCCAGCCCGAGCGGATCCTGATCGGCGGCTGGGCCGGCCTCCAGCTCGGCACGCGCTTCCTGCCCGCCGTACGCCGGCACGCGACGACGTACGCCCTGCGGCACCCGGCCGACCAGGTGGCCATCGAACTCGGCCGGCTCGGCCCGGACGCGGTCACCGTCGGCGCGGCGATCCTCCCGCTGGCCGAGTTCTTCGCCGACGGCGGCCGCCGCCCCGAACGAACCCCCGAGAAGCGCCTGCCGGCCTGGCGCACCGCCCTCCAGGACCGCAGCCCGCACTGACCCTCGGGGGATGCGGGGCGCAGGCGGCCGGCACCGGGTGGCCCGTCTGTCGCCCGCCGGGGAGCGGGGCCGCCCCGGCGGGCGCTTACGACCAACCGTCCGCGCCTCAGCCCGAAGGTTCCTGCGGAGCCGGGTGGTCCGAGTGGGCCGTGCCCGTGTCGGTGGCGCCGCGTCGCCCGGTGCCGGCCTCGTCCGTGTCCGGGACGGTGTTCTCGTCCGGTTCGTCGTCCGGCGTGCGGCCCGGGGCGACGTCCCAGGGGTCCTCGTTGGGCCGGGCCTGCTGGTCCGGCATGTCCCGGGGGACCGGGCGCTGCTCGGCGCCGGGCCGGGGCTGCTGCTCAGCCATGGTGTCCTCCGCTCCTCGGTCGGCTCGGGCGGGGCAGGGGTCAGCCGACCTTCCGGCCCCGCATCGGCTCGGTCTCCATCCCGCCGCCCTTCTGCAGGCCGTCCAGGAACTCCTGGAGCACCTCGGTCGCGGTGTGCCGGGGCTCCCACTCCAGCTCGGCGCGCGCCCGGGAGCAGTCCATCAGCGGCAGCCGCAGCACGGCGTCGAACAGGTGCGGCGACGCGGGCAGCAGGCGCAGCCCCCAGGCCGCGGCGATCGCCGACCGGGCCGCCGTACGCGGCAGCCGCACCGGCCGGGAGCCGAGCAGCTCGGCGAGCACACCGGCGTCCAGCGGGGGATCGGCGGCCAGGTTGAAGGCGCCCCGGGCACTGTCCGACCGCACCGCGAGCCGGTAGGCCTCGGCGGCGTCGTCCGTGTGCAGGGCCTGCACCCGCAGCCCCGGGACGTCCGGCAGGAACGGCAGCAGTTCCGGCCGGGCCAGCGGACCGGGCAGGAACCGTCCGCCGAAGATCCGCCGCTGCTCGCTCGCCGACTCCCACTTGAACAGGAACGCCGGGCGCATCCGGACCACCCGCACCTCGGGGTGGTCGCGTTCGAAGACGTCCAGCGTGCGCTCCAGATAGGCCTTCTCCCGGCAGTACGCGGCGTCCGGCCAGCCGTGCGTGGGCCAGGACTCGTCCACCGGGCGGTCCTTCGGCCCCGGCGAGTACGCCCCGACGGAGGAGGCGTGCACCAGGACCGGCACCCGGGCCGCGGCGACCGCCTCGAACACGCGGATGGAACCGAGCACGTTGGTCCGCCAGGTGGCGACCGGATCGTGCGTCGGCTGGAACGCCCAGGCGAGATGGATCACGGCGTCGGCGCCCTCGAACCGCTCGGCGAGGTGCGCCTCGTCCGACCTCAGGTCGACGGCGGACCACTCGGTCTTCGGCGGTGACCATGCGGGCGTCCGCCGGGCCAGCCCCCGCACCGACTTGATTCCGGGGTCCTCCGAGAGCAGACGCACCACACTCGTCCCGACATTGCCGGTGGCGCCTGTCACGACGACCCTGCTGCCCGCTGAGCTGCTCACCTTCGGCTCCTCTCGTCGGCGCGGCGGAGGCTGCGACGAGCGGCCGGGTACCCGGGCGCCGGGCCCGCACACGCGGCGCCGCGGCCGCCGGGGCAAGGGAAAGCCCCGGCCGTGACGGGGGAATCACGACCGGGGCGGTCGGAGCGTGGGCGCGGATGGCGGTCGCCTCTCGGCGAAGGGCTCCACAGGGCTTCAGCCGAACGATCGTCCCTGTGGGCTGGAAGTGAGGCCCGGGGACACTGTCCCATCCACACCCACGGCTTGTTCAACGGGCAACCACCCTGGGGTGTTCCGTCCCGGTTCGTGACGTGCGTCACCACCGGCACCACTCAGCCCAGCGGGCTCTCCGCCAGGCGCGCCAGCAGGTCGGCGGGGTCGGCGTACACCGCCTGCGCGCCCGCCTCCTCCAGGTCGGCCCGGGGGATCCCGCCGCACAGCAGCCCGACACAGCGCACCCCGGCCTTGCTGCCCGCCCGCATGTCCCACACGGTGTCCCCGACGAACACCGCCCGGGAGGCCGGCACCCCGGCCAGCTCCAGCGCGTGTTCCACGGGCTCCGGGGCCGGCTTGCCCCGCTGGACGTCGTCGGCGCTGGCCATGCCGGTGATGGCGTCGTCCGCGTCGATCGCCCGGCGCAGCGCGCCCAGCTCGGCACCGCTCGCCGAGGTGGCGAGGACCACCGTCCAGCCGTCGGCGTGCAGCCGCCGCAGCAGGTCCGCGGCCCCCGGCAGGGCGGGGAGCCGCTCGAAGAACTGGCCGTACAGCGCCGTGTGCGCCGCGCTCAGCCCGGCGTCCTCGTCGGGGTCCCGGTCGTCGCCCAGCAGATGGGCGATGAGATCCGTGGAGCCCAGACCGACGGCCCGGTGCACATCGTGCATGGACACGTCGTGACCGGCCTGCCGGAACGCCTCCCACCACGTGACGACATGCAGGGCATTGGTGTCGACGAGCGTTCCGTCGACGTCGAACACGGCGGCACGGTCCATCCGGGGATCCCTTCTCTCAGCTCCCGGACCGGGTACCACGCCCGGACCCGGCCACGCGTGCCGGCAGCCGGCCCTCGTGGGTCCAGCCCAGCAGCTCCTCGGCCGACCAGGTGGTCACCACCCGTTCGGGCGGCACCCCGCACTCCTCGGCCCGGGCGCAGCCGAGGATCTGCCAGTCCAGCTGGCCGGGTGCGTGCGCGTCGGTGTCGACCGAGAACAGTACCCCCGCCTCGACCGCCCGCCGCAGCAGCCGCCGGGGCGGGTCCAGCCGTTCCGGGCGGCTGTTGATCTCCACGGCGGTGCCCGACTCGGCGCACGCGGCGAACACCTCTTCCGCGTCGAACTGCGACTCGGGCCGCCCCCGGCCCGTGACCAGGCGCCCTGTGCAGTGCCCGAGCACGTCGGCGTGCGGGTTGCGCACGGCGGCCGTCATCCGGCGGGTCATGGACCGCGCGTCCATCCGCAGCTTGGAGTGCACCGACACCACGACCACGTCCAGCTGTGCCAGCAGTTCCTCCTCCTGGTCCAGCGAGCCGTCGTCGAGGATGTCGCACTCGATGCCGGTGAGCAGCCGGAACGGCGCCCAGCGGGCGTTCAGCTCCGCCACCACCGACAGCTGCTCGCGCAGCCGCCCGGGCGACAGCCCGCGGGCCACGGTCAGCCGCGGGGAGTGGTCGGTGAGCACCGTCCACTCGTGCCCCAGCTCGGCCGCCGCCCGCCCCATCTCCTCGATCGGGCTGCCGCCGTCGGACCAGTCCGAGTGCGTGTGGCAGTCACCGCGGATCAGCGCCCGCAGTGCGGCACCCGCCCCCTCGGCACCGGCCGGCGACCCGGCCTCCTCCTCCAGTCTGCGCAGGTAACCGGGCACCTCACCGCCCAGTGCCTCCCGCACCACCTGTGCGGTCTTCGGCCCGACCCCCTTCAGCGACTCCAGCGTCCCGTCCGCGGCCCGCGCGGCCACCTCGCCCTCGGGCAGCGCGGCCAGCGTCCGGGAGGCGGTACGGAAGGCCCGTACCCGGTAGGTGGGCGCGAGCGCCCGCTCCAGCAGAAAGGCGATCCGGTCGAGGGCGGCGACGGGGTCCATGAGAACCAAGGGTGCCCCAGCCGCCCCGAAGGAGCGCGGGGAACCGCGCGGCCGGCCGGCCACGAGCCGCGGCCCGCGCATGGTCGGTGACCTCTCGCGGCGCGACCCGTTTGCCCCCACCGCCCCCGGGTACTGCGGTGACTCGTCCGGACACCCACCGTGAGGAGGCGAGCCATGCCCGCACCAGCCGCGCAGCGAACGGCGTTGATCACCGGCGCGGACTCCGGCATCGGCCGGGCCACCGCCGTACGTCTGGCCGAGGCCGGCCTGGACGTCGGCATCACCTGGCACACGGACGAGAAGGGAGCCGAGGAGACGGCGCGGGAGGTCCGCGAGCACGGCCGCCGCGCCGCCGTCGCCCGGCTGGACCTCACCCGGCTGCCCGAGGCCGCCGACACCGTGGACGAGCTGTGCGAGGAGCTGGGCCGGATCGACGTACTCGTCAACAACGCCGGTACGGGCACCATGACCCCCTTCCTCGACCTGACCCTGACCGATGTGCGCCGGGTCCTGGACGTCGACCTCGTGGGCCCGTTCCTGCTCGGCCAGCGGGCCGCGCGGCGCATGATCCGGCAGGGCGACGGCGGCCGGATCGTCAACGTCACCTCGGTGCACGAGCACCAGCCCCGGGTCGGCGCGGCCCCGTACTGCGCGGCCAAGGGCGGTCTCGGCCTGCTCACCCAGGTGATGGCCCTGGAGCTGGCCGAGCACGGCATCACCGTGAACGCGGTCGCGCCGGGCGAGATCGCCACCCCGATGACCGGCCAGGAGGACACCGACGTCCACACCGAGCGCCGTCCCGGCGTGCCGCTCGGCCGGCCCGGCGACGCCCGCGAGGTCGCCGCCGTGATCGCGTTCCTCGCGAGCCCGGACGCCTCCTACGTCACCGGCGCCTCCTGGAGCGTCGACGGTGGCATGCTGCGCATGGGCCCACAGGCCGGCTCCCATCTGACCAGCGACGACTGGCGCCGTCCGTGACATCCCGCTGAGAGGACGAGGACAGGGAGGTCGAGGGTGAGGCTGCGCACCAGCTCGAGCGACGGCCCCGGCTACCGCCGCATCCGCTCCGGCCGGGGCTTCCGGTACGTCGACACCACGGGTGAGCCGCTCGGCGACCCCGGAGAGCTCGCCCGCGTCCGGGCCCTGGCCATCCCGCCCGCCTGGCGCGAGGTGTGGATCTGCCCGTGGCCCAACGGCCACCTCCAGGCCGTCGGCACCGACGACGCCGGGCGCCGCCAGTACCTGTACCACGAGCAGTTCCGCGCCCGGCAGGACAAGGCCAAGCACGAGCACGTACGGCAGGTCGCGCGCGCCCTGCCCGAGCTGCGCGCCAGGGTGGAGCTCGACCTGTCCGGACGCGGGCTGAGCCGGGACCGGGTCACCGCCTGCGCGGTCCGCCTGCTCGACCTGGGCTTCTTCCGGATCGGCAGCGACCGGCACACCCGCACCAGCGAGACCTACGGCCTGACCACCATGCTCCGCGAGCACGTCGGATGCGGCCGCGGCGAGATCACCTTCAGCTACCCGGCCAAGGGCGGCACCGAGATGGTCCGCGCCCTCGTCGACGAGCAGGTCCACACCGTCGCCCGCGCCCTGCTGCGCCGCCCGCGCGGCGGCGACCGCTTCCTCGTCTACTGGGACCGCGGCGCCTGGCACGACCTGCACGGTGACGACCTCAACGAGGCCCTGCGCCGGCTGTCCGGCACCGATGTCACCGCCAAGGACTTCCGCACCTGGCACGCCACCGTGCTGGCCGCCGTGGCGGTCTCCGTGGCCGCGCGCGACGCCCGGGCGACCGAGGCCGCCCGGCGCCGGCAGATCTCCCGGGCCGTCCGCGAGGTCAGCCACTACCTGGGCAACACGCCCGCGGTCTGCCGGTCGTCGTACATAGACCCGAAGGTCTTCGAGCTGTTCGAGCAGGGCGTGACCGTGGCCCCCGCGCTCACTCGGCTGGGCGAACACGGGGAGTTCGGGCGTCCGGCCACGCAGGGTGCCGTGGAGGCGGTCGTACTCGATCTTCTGGACGGCTCCGCTGGATGACCCGTCGGCGCGGGTTGCGTTCTACCCTCGATTGCATGACCGAACAAGCAGCTCCCCACATCTCCCGTCCGCGGATCCTGGTCCTCGGCGTGTGCCCGGGCCGGCACGGCGAGCCGCCCTTCCGGATCATGGAGATCGACGGTCAGGTGGTCGGCGAGGCCAGGACCATCACGGACGTGCTGGAGACGGCCGCCTCCTACGGCATCCCCATCCACGACCTGGACGATCCGGACGCGGTCCGCTGGGTGGGCGGCGACAAGTACACCTGGAGGCTGCACTGACCGGTCGGTGCGGTCGGCTCAGCCGACCGTCCACTTCTGGTTGGCGCCGCCCGTGCAGGTCCAGATCTGCAGCCGGGTCCCGTTGGCCGCGTTGTTCCCGGTCACGTCCAGGCACTTGTTCGCCTGCGGGTTGACGATGTCGCGGGCCGCCGGGAGGGCCCACTGCTGGGCGGGGCTGCCGTTGCAGTCCCACAGCTGGACGGGCGTGCCGTCGGCGGTGCCGCCGCCGCTGACGTCCAGGCACTTGCCGAGCGCCCGGAGCGTGCCGTCCGAGCCGGCGGTCCACGCCTGCGCACCCGTGCCGTTGCAGTCGTAGAGCTGGACCGGCGTGCCGTTCGCGGAGTTCGCGCCGGCCACGTCCACGCACTTGCCGGCCAGGCCCCGGATCGGCACGCCGGCGCCGCCGCTTGTCGTCACCGACACCGAGTCCACCACCAGCGTCTGCGGGAACTGCGTCGAGCCGTTCGGGTCGCCGGGCCAGTAGCCGCCGACCGCGAGGTTCAGGATCAGGAAGAACGGCTTGTTGAACACCCAGGACTTCCCGCCCAGGTCGGCCGGCGTGCGGCGCTGGTAGACGTTCCCGTCCACCGACCAGGTGATCGAGTCGGGCGCCCAGTCGACGGCGAAGGTGTGGAAGGCGTCCGCGAAGGCCTGCCCGTTCGGCAGCGAGTAGGGGGCGCCTATGCCGCCCGAGCCGGAGTAGCCGGGGCCGTGGATGGTGCCGTGCACGGTGGAGGGTTCGAAGCCGACGTTCTCCATCACGTCGATCTCACCCGAGTCCGGCCAGTTGACCGGCGTGCCGAGCATCCAGAACGCGGGCCACATGCCCTGCCCGCGCGGGATCTTCATCCGGGCCTCGACATGGCCGTACTGGGCGTGGAACTTCCCGGCCGTGTTCAGCCGGGCCGAGGTGTACTGGCAACTGCCGTACCAGCACTGGTAGCCGGCCGGGTTCTCCTTGCGGGCCGTGATCACCAGATGGCCCTGGCCGTCCAGGGCCGCGTTCTTCGTGCCCGAGGTGTAGTACTGCCGCTCGTGGTTGTTGACGTTGTCGCCGGTCTCCAGGGTCCACTTCGAGGAGTCGACCGCGGCGCCCGCGGGCCCGTCGAAGGTGTCGGAGAAGGTGCTGACGGCCGCGGCCGCCCCGGCGGCGGTCCGGGCCTGCTCCGGGGCGGCGGTCCGGGCCTGCGCCGGGCCGACGGCGACGGAGCCGACCAGCGCGGCGGACAGGGCGGCGAAAAGACATCTGCGCAGCAGACGGGGGGAGGCCATGGCTCTCCGTTCGGTGGGGGGTGGGAGCGGTGCCTCTTGATTTAAGAAGTGAGATAAGGGAGCGTCAATACCCTGGTACAGACCTCTTTACGACGGTCACTCGGCCGGAGCCCGGGACACCCGCCGGTGTACGCCCCGCCCGAGCCGCCGCCCCAGCAGCAGCCAACCCAGCAGCGCCCCGGCCGTGTTGAGGATCACGTCATCGATGTCGAAGGCCCGCCCGGTGACCAGCGCCCCCTGGACCAGCTCCACCATCAGCATCACCAGGGCCGTCAGCGCCGTGACCCGCGCCGCTCCCCGGGCCCGGGGCGCCAGCACCGGCACCAGCACCCCGAACGGCACGCCGAGCAGCACGTTCCCGCCGACCTGCCGGAGCGCGTCCCGCAGCGGTGCCTGCTCCAGATAGGCCCTGAGCGAGCGCCCCGGGTGCAGGTTGCTGTGCGTCAGGGGCACCGAGGCGGGCGAGGGCTGGAGCGTGATCCGGGCCAGGACGACGGCGAACGCCACCATCAACGCGAACGCCACCAGCACGGCGAGGAGTCGCAGGGGGAGCGGCAGCGCGTGCCGCGGGGGCTCCGGCGGGCGCGACGGCTGCTCCTTCCCGGCCGGGCGCCGGTTCCGGGCGGCGCGCAGAACCTCCGGCAGCCACGGGACGGTACGGGCCATGCGGTCCTCCAGTCGTCAACGTCCGTGTTCCGAACGTCGGTTACCCGCGCCTCGGCCCGGGATGCCACCGCCCGGCCCCGCGCCCGTGGTTTCCGTTCACGCCTCCGGGGCACTCCGGGTGCGGACCCGCGCGCCGCCGCTCCCGCCCGGGTCCGGCGGTGCTTGGATGCCCCCAGCGGCATTCCGGACACATCGCCGCGCAACCGAACACAGCGGACCGAGGAGGCGCTGCATGACCCGTCGTACGGTCCCCCGCGCGCTCCTCCTCGCCACCGGCGAACTCCTCGCCTGGTGGGCGGCGCTGGCGCTGCTGTGGCTGGTGCTCATCACCACCGTCGACACGCTCGAACGGATCGTCGGCGCGAGCTGCGCCGCCGCCGGGGCGCTGCTGGCCCGGGCCGGCCGGCGGGCGGTGACCTGGCGGTGAACGGCTGGATCCTCGCGGCGACCGTCGACCTGGGCGGAGGAGGCGCGGCCGCGCTGTGGGGCGTGGCCACCGGGCCGCCGGCCCGCCGGCTGATCGCCCAGAACCTGACCACCTCCGTCGTCTGCCCGGCCCTGCTGCTCCTCTCCCAGGGCTACGGCCGCCCGGCCTACGTCGACCTCGCCCTGCTGCTCGCCCTGCTGGGCCCGGTCGGCACGCTCGTCTTCGCCCGCCTGCTCTCCGACGAACCGGGCCGCCCGAGCGCCTGGGGGCTGACCTGGGCCGCCGCCGGACTGGGTGCGGCCGTCGTCGTCGCGCTGTGCGTGGCCGGCGGACCGGGCCGTTCCATGGTGAAGCTGCTGCTGATCGGCACCCTGCTGATCGGCGGCAACATCGTCGCCTCACGAGCCCTGTCGGGCGGCTTCCGGGGGGTGCGGGGTGGCTGACGGGATGCCGGACCGCGGTGCGGCGGGCGGCCCGGCGGGAGAGGCCGGGGCGGCGAGGGCGGGTGGCGCGTGTCCGATGCGGTGATCGTCGTCGTCCTGCTGCTCGTGGCCGCCTCCGCCACCGCGGCCGTGGCCCAGCGCGACCCCGCCCGCCAGGCACTGGTGCTGTCCGTCCTCGGGGTGGTGCTGGCCGCGCTGTTCACGGTGCTCCAGGCCCCGGACGTCGGCCTGTCCCAGCTGGCCGTCGGCTCCGCCCTCACCCCGCTGCTGATCATGCTGTCGGTGCGCAAGGTCAGACGCCGGGGCCGGACCGAGGAGGAGCGGAAGTGAAGCGGCTGCGGCTGTACCTGCTGGCCGTCGGCGGCGCCGGCCTCGCCGCCCTGCTCGTCGCCGCCTGCCTCGACCTGCCGGACTTCGGCGGCCGCCGGCATCCGTACGGCGACCGCGCCGTGCACGCCTCCCTCGCCCGGCAGACCGCCAACACCATCGCCTCCGTCAACTTCGACCAGCGCGCCTACGACACCCTCGGCGAGATGAGCATCCTGTTCGCCGCCGTCCTCGGCTGCGTGGTGCTGCTGCGCCAGGCCCGCGACGAGCACCGGGCGCGGCCGGAACCCGCCGAGGTGGCCCGCCCGGTCCGCCGCTACGCCCTGCTCGTGCTGCCCGTCGCCCTGGTCACCGGCCTGTACGTGATCGCCCACGGCCAGCTCAGCCCCGGCGGCGGCTTCCAGGGCGGGGTCGTCGCCGCGACCGCCCTGCACCTGCTCTACCTCGGCGCCGACTACGGCGCGCTGGAGCGCGTCCGCCCGCTCGGCGTCTTCGAGACCACCGACTCCGTCGCGGTCTGCGCCTACCTCGTGCTGGGCACCGCCGGAATCCTGGCCGGCACCGCGTTCCTGGCCAACACCCTGCTGCCGTACGGCACGTTCAACACGCTCTCCTCCGGCGGCACGGTCCCGCTGCTGAACGCGGCCATCGGCATGGAAGTGGCCAGTGCGGTCGTCGTCCTGCTCGCCCACTTCCTCGACCAGGCCGTCGAGATCGAGGAAGAACCCGGGAGGTGAACACCGCGATGCACGTCCTGCCGTACCTGGTCGCCGCCTACGTCTTCCTGACGGGCTGCTACGGCCTCGCCACCAGCCGGAACCTGATCCACGCCGTCGGCTGCCTGGCGGTCTGCCAGTCCGCCACCTACGTCCTGCTGCTGGCGGTCGGCTACCGCGACGGCGCCACCGCGCCCGTCTTCTCCGACATCAAGCCCGGCTCCCGGCCGGTCGTCGACCCGGTGGTGCAGGCCCTCACCCTCACCGACATCGTCGTCGGCGCCACCGTCACCGCGCTGCTGCTCGCCCTCGTCCTGCAGATCGCCAAACGGCACGGCACCGTCGACCCCGACGAACTGCGGGAGCTGCGCGGCTGATGCACCACCTGCTCCCGCTCCTGGTCGCGATCCCACTGCTCGGCGCCGCCCTGCTGGTGGCCACGGGCCGCCATCTGCCCCGGGTCGCGGCCGAGGTCGTCGGGTTCGTCGTCTCCGGCGCCACGGCCGCCCTCGCGCTCGTGCTGCTGCTGAACTCGGCGCCGCCCATGGTCGAGTGGGTCGGCGGCTGGCTGCCCGTCGACGGCGAGAGCGTCGGCATCCTCGTCGTCGGGGACGGCCCGGCGCTCGGCATGGCCGCGCTGGTCTCGCTGCTGACCCTCGCCGCCCTCGCCTACTCCTGGCGCTACTTCGACGAGCCGCCACGGGACCGCACCGGCTCCTTCACCGCACTGATGCTGGTCTTCCAGGGCGCCATGTGCGGATTCGCCGTGGCCGGCGACCTGTTCAACGCGTTCGTCTTCTTCGAGCTGATGAGCGTGGTGGCGTACGCCCTGACCGGCTACCGCATCGACGAGGCGAAGGCCGTCCAGGGCGCCCTGACCTTCGGAGTGGTCAACTCCCTCGGCGCGTACGCCATGCTGATGGGCATCGCCCTGCTGTACGCCCGTACCGGCGAGCTGGCCATGACGAAGATCGGCCGCGGGCTCGACGCCGCCGGGCAGGGCGGCCCGGACGCGCTGGTCCTCGCCTCCTTCGTGCTGGTGCTGACCGGACTGCTGGTGAAGGCGGCGGCCGTGCCCTTCCACTTCTGGCTCCCGGACGCGCACGCCGTCGCCCCCACCCCGGTCTGCATGCTGCTGTCCGGCGTCATGGTCGAACTCGGCGCCTACGGCGTGTGGCGGGTGTACGGCACCGTCTTCGCCGGCCCCGGCGGCATCCCCGCCGCGGACCTGACCCGGGCCCTGGTGACGCTCGGCGTCCTCACGGCCGCGACCGGCGCCGTCATGTGCTGGTACCAGCGGCACATCAAACGCCTCCTCGCCTACTCCACCGTCGCCCACACCGGCCTGTTCCTCGTCGGGCTCGGCGTCCTCACCCCCGAGGGCGACGACGGCGTCGCGCTGTACCTCCTGGGCCACGCCGGGGTGAAGGCCGCGCTGTTCGCCTGCGCGGGCGTCCTGCTGGACCGGTTCGGCAGCGTCGACGAGCACGCGCTGCACGGCCGGGCCCGGCAACTGCGCGCCACCGGGGTGATGTTCGCCGTCGGCGCGCTGGGCCTGGCGGGCCTGCCACCGTTCGGCACGGCACTGGGCAAGGCGGTCGCCGAGGAGGCGGTCGGCGGCCCGCTCACCGTGGTGTACGTGGCCGCCTCCGCGATCACGGCGGGCGCGGTCCTGCGGGTCACCGGCCGCGTCTTCCTGGGCCTCGGGCCGCGCCCGGAGGACGCGGAGTACGAGACCAGCGGCTCCGACGAGGAACCGGAGACGTCCGGCCTGCTGCGCCGGATCCCGGACACCATGACGGTCGTGCCCGCCGTGCTGCTCGCCGCCGCCCTCGCCGTCGGGGTGGTCCCCGGCTTCGGCGCCGTGGTGGCCCGCTCCGTCAACGAGGCCGGCTCGGGCGGCGCCCACGCCTCGGTGCACTGGACCGCGCACGGCGTGCTGCTGGGCCTGGCCTCCACCGTGCTGGCCGCGGCGCTGGCCGGCCTCGCCGTCACCCGCCCGCGCTGGGTGGCCGCCCCCGACTGGGCCGCGCCCCTCAGGCGCCTGCAGTCCGGGCACGTCGGCGACTACGTGGCCTGGCTGCTGGTGGGCGCGACCGTCCTCGGGGCGCTGGCCCTGCCGGGGGTAGTGGGCGGCTGATCAGGTCCCGTAGGTGATGTACACCTCCTTGAAGCCGAGCGAGCGCAGCAGGCCCTGGAGCATGCTGGTGGTGTTGCTCTCCGCCCGGGCGGTCAGCCCGCTGCGCTTCGCCGCGTCGCCGATGTGCCGGACGGCGAGCTTCTGCACGGCCTGCTCGCTGTTGGGGTTGTCCGAGAACAGGTCACCGAGCCGGTCCAGCAGGCCGCGCTGCTTGGACACGGCGTAGGAGTGGTCGGGGTCCAGGGCCGGCCTGCCGAGCCGTGCGTGCGGCAGCCGGATCGTGGCGGACGTACGGTCCTTGTCCACCCGTACGTCCCGCCGGCCGACCCCGCCGAGGTCGACGTAGGCGTCCACGGTGCCCGCACCGACGTACAGGGTGCGGGTGCCGTGCAGGGCGTCGGGCAGGAACCTGGCGTCCTTCTCCAGGTCCACGACGACCTGGAAGTTGCCCGAGGCCGCGTCGTAACGGCTCATGTCCTGGATGGACTTGAGCAGGGCGGGCCCGGAGCGGTCCTCGGTGTCGGTGCCGAACAGGTCCTTGATGCCCGGCAGTACGGCCAGCCGGATTCCGGCGAACAGTACGGCGAGCACCAGCACGAGCGCCGCCACGGCCTTGGCCCAGCCCGGCAGGCGTCTCACGGAAGTCGTCATCGCGACGGTCCTCCTTCCTGCCGACCGGATGCCCGCGAACTCCCCGCGCAAGGCAGGTTGGACTACCTGCACGCGCCGGGCGCGCAGCAGGCCGAGGGGGCCGAGGGCGAGCGGTTCTACATCGGGCGGCGGCACGTCCACGACGCGGACGGC